>JAHZJZ010000032.1 GCA_022600655.1 Campylobacterota bacterium
AAAAGAAGATTTAAGTAGAATAGACACTTATCGAGATTTGGTTAACTTTGAAATAGATGGAATGCTACTTTTTTTAGACAAACAACCAGAGTTCTTCTCCCATAAAGAGATGATTAAAAATCTTTTTATGGAGCTAAACAGGAGTCGAAAAGAGTTAGATACTTTAGAGAGTGACTATAAAAAAATATTAGTAGAGAGCTATTATCATAAGGTTATAATGCCTTTAGTAGAAGTGATGAACAGTGTTATTGTCCAGTCTCAAGAGCATCGTGGGGTTGAACTTATCTATTATGTAAAGTTGGTAAAACTCAAAGCAAATCTTAATATTGAGAAGAGTTTTATCTCCTATATTTTAAGTAGTTCAAAACCCATGAGTCAGCAAGAGTTACTCCTTTGGGAGAACTTTGTAAAAAATGATGTAATACCCAGTTTAGACTTACTTAATAACCTATCTATAACTTTTAAACTCAATGGTATTATTCAGCCTGAACACTTTTCAAATTTAGCTGGTGAGGTGAGAGAGAAGATTTATGTTGCTGCTAGTGCAGGAGGATACACCGTATCAACAGATGAGTGGTTAGAGATTTTTTCAAAAAAAATTCATATTATTACTCAGGCTCAACGCACACTTTTTGATAGTTTAAAAAGCTTAATTTATAAAGATGTCTTTGCTAAACAAGACCGAGCTTCTATTTTTGTGGTGATTTTTATTGTCTCTTTAGTGATGTTTTTACTTCTACTCTATTTTAACGCAAAATATAGTAAAAATAGACGTTTTCTAGAAGATACCCTGCTGGATATTGAAGCTGATTTAGATATGCAGCAAAAACAGGAGATACAGAGGGTACTTAAAACCAATAATAATCAAGAGATTTATAAATTTTTAGCCAATGCCATTAAAGAGCCAAGTCGTGCGAAAGATCACTTCCTTGCCAATATGTCGCATGAGATACGAACACCTTTAAATGGTATTATTGGGTTTACCAATATTCTTAAAGAGACAGAGTTAAAAGATGATCAGCGTGAATTTCTGAATATTATAGAAGAGAGTTCGGTGAATCTCATTGGTATAGTTAATGATATCTTGGACTTCTCAAAAGCCTCTTCTGGAAAAGTAGAGTTTGAGAGCATAGCCTTTAATGTGATGGATAAGTTTGAAGCGAGTATAGATGCTTATGCTGCTAAAGCGGCAGAAAAAAATATAGACTTGGGGCTTTTTATTGACCCAGAACTTCCGACTGAGCTTATTGGAGATCCCACAAAAATTTCACAAATTATTCTAAATCTTTTGAGTAATGCCATTAAGTTTACCCATGAGAATGGAGAGGTTAATGTCTCTATAGAGAAGCTTTTTGAAACTAAAAAAGAGGTAACGGTTAAGTTCTCTGTACAAGATAATGGTATAGGTATACCTGAGGATCAACAGAGTAAAATTTTTGATGCCTTCTCTCAAGCTGATGCCAGTACGAGTCGAAAGTTTGGAGGAACAGGGTTAGGATTAACCATCTCAAGCAGATTTGTTAGACTCATGGGAGGGGTTTTAGAGATAGATGGCAAAGAGGGTGAGGGGTCAACGTTCTTCTTCTCTCTTAGACTTCCAAAACCTATAAGTTCTCAAGCACTGGCATCACCTGATTTTAGGCATTTAACGGTAGGGTATCTCTTAAGCCAATCAAAAGATTTACGGGAAGCCAATCAAAATCTTGAAACCTATGTACGTTACACTGGAGCAGGATTTCAAACTTATAGTTATAAAGAGCTTACTAAGATTGAACCAGCACATCTACCCGATATTATATTTATTGACCATCAATACTTTCAAGATGAAGAGAAGCTTGAGTCCCTAGTAACATTAAATAAAAAGATAATCTTGATTAGTACAGCAGAGATAGAAAAATGTGTTTGTCCAGTGAAAGATAGAATCACAAAGATTCTCTATAAACCTGTTAATTTTAATAAGACCATTAGAGCATTAAGTTTGGCTGAACATGCATCAGAGTCCACAATGAAAGGGCTTACTGAGATTAATGAGACAACACTGAATCGTGTTTTTAATAATGTGAACGCTCTGGTAGTTGAAGATAACGTTATTAACCAAAAGTTGATTCGAACGGTACTTAGTAACTTTGGCATGAGTGTAATGGTTGCTAGTAATGGTTTAGAGGCACTTAATTTACGTCAAAAAGAGGCTTTTGATATTATTTTTATGGATATACAGATGCCTGTGATGTGTGGAGTTGAGTCAACAGAGAAAATTTTGGCGTATGAGCAGAGTCATCAAGAAAAACATATACCCATTGTTGCATTAACAGCCAATACCTCTAAAAGTGATAAAGAGAAGTATTTAAGTAGTGGTATGGATAAGTATCTGCAAAAGCCTATCGACGTTGAGGCTTTAACAACCATTTTAGAAGAGTATTTCCCTCTGAATGAGTTAAGAGACTCTATCCCTTTAGACAGTCAAAGTGAACTTGAAAGCAGTCAAAAACCACATATTATTCTCTATAAAGAGACGCCATTGACAGCTAAAATTTATGCAGCAGTATTGACCAACTTGGGTTATAAAGTAGACAGCTTTAGTTCTGAAGATAAGTTTTTAGAACATCTTGACAATAACAAGTATCAGTTTGCACTTTTTGATGCCAAACCATTTAGACGTATCAATACCGATAGCTTTGTGGTTGATGTCATTCGCCAGAGTGGGGCTACGCCTATCGCTTTTGTGGATAAAGATAATCCCAGTGAGTATTGTGAAACCCTTTTAGATGTAAACAGCGTTGAGGAGATTCACCAAAAACTCACTAAGCGTTAAAAGTTATACTCAGCATTCATAAAGAGAAGGTCATTATTTTCGACGCTATCAAAACGACTAGAACCACCTATATAGTCTACAAGCCCTACATTGGTGTTGATTCCATCTGCAATATCATAAGTCACCCAAGCCCTCTGAAAGCCACCCTCATCTAGTTTAGAGCCAAACAGAGAGATAAGATAGTTGGCTTTAAGTGTGGCATTGATAAAGTCGGAACTAACTCTAAAGGCGTGTTGATAACTCTCTTTTTGAGTATCGACTTTTTTAAGAGCAATATCATAAGAGATGAGTGTATCTGCGATACCATTATACTCTACCCCTAACAGTCCATTGGTCTCTTTTAAGGCTGCATCAAAATATGCCAACTCTGACTTTAAAAGCCATGAGCCTTGGAGTATATTAAGTGCTGTTCCAAACATGTTCACGTCACTCTCTTTGGTTTGGTTAAGCTGTGCTGTGTAGAAGTTTATATCCCAGCCTGAAAACTCCCCTCCAATACTGAGGGCAGGTGTTACTTTAGATTGAGCTTCTGGGTCATTTACTTTGATAGGTGATGGGTTAAATGCAGAACCAAAAGGTGGATTTTTAGAGAGTCGTTGCTCCAAAACAGCGATGGGGGTTATACGCCAATTATCTACAAAGTAGTCAAACTTTGCCATAGCCACAGGCAGACGTAAATCTTCAATGTCCACCATACCTGGACGACGGTTATCAATAGGGTTTAGAACATCCGTAACCCGAATGGTGTCACTACGCCCCCAAACCACTACTTGTCGTCCTATCTTCATATCTAGGTTACTGTTTATGCTCCCCTCAACATAGGCATCAAAAAGCTCAACTTCGTTTTGCAGTTCATCTCTCTCCTCTTTGGTATAGTTCTCAACTCCTCTAAGCCTATAGATAGCATCGTAGTAGGCTTTGGCATTGGTTTTAAATTTGAATCCATTATCAAATTTATGTTCATAGTCCAAAAAGAGTGAACTCTTTAGTGAAGAGAGGGCATGATGAGGTTGCTCATTAAAAGGAGAGATGGCTACCTCTTGGGCAATACTTCCTGTAAGACCACTATTTTGGGGTTTTGAAGAGGTATGTGAACTACTGTTCTCCTCTTCAAATCCCTCCATTAGCTCCTCAGTGCCATCGTCAAAACCCTCTAAAACATCATCTAAGTTTTCAGCCTGTAAAAGTACAAAGGTGAGTAGTGAGGCTAAGAGGAGTCTCATCTTATAACCCTTTTTCTAACCGTCTAGTAGTAAACATATTATCCTCTACAGCTCCATTAAGTTTAATATTTGAAAACTTTAAAATGGTTTTGTGTAGGGTACGTTTGTTTTTCTTAGTCGTCATGGTCATCTCATCAATCACCCAGATACCACTCTCTTCATGCATCTCTTTAACATCAAGATATTTCATCTTTCCATTGGTTAAGAAGTTAATGGCACGGACGACCACATAGTTATCTTTTCTTACAATGGCGATGCTCTTTTTATACCCTGACTCATCAATCACTTTTTGGTTTCGTGGAGTTGACTCTATCATCCACGCCTCATGACCACGTACTTTGGTCTCTTTGAGTAGTTTAAAGTCATAATTTTCTAAGTCTCTATCGGTCATATCAAAATAAGAAAAATCTGACCCCATAAAGCTTGAACTCTTATCGGTTGAGGGAATACGTTTGACCTTTTTAAGTGCTGGAAGGTAGAGCCACTGGTCATCATCTTTAGCTGAGTTATCATAGTCATAGGTTAAAAAAGCCGTATTTTTAACATCAGATGGGTTTTTAAAAAACATGATTCGGTGTTCATCTTCTCCAAAATCTTTGGCATATGATTTGAGGTCACGGGTTCGTTCATTTTCATTTTTATCGATGAGTATCATGAGCATATCTTGCTCTAGGGTCTGTCCATCATCTCTGGCATCGACTTTTTCCATAATGGTACGTGCATTAGTCTCTTCAGCAATGGATTGAGTTGAGAGTAGTGAGGCTCCCACTCCTAGTAAAAATAGTAGTTTTTTTGCGTTCATATTATATATCCTTTATTGGTTTGACTCTATTTTCGTGGGCAGGAATGCACCACGCTACAGTGTTTAAATAGGTTAGCTACTGTAGCGTGGTGCTTTCTAGCCCACGAAAGATAGGCTCTTAATTGTTTATTTTATCCAACCACGCTTAGCTGCCACTATCATAAGGGCTGGTGCTAACAGTAAATCAGAGAGCAGGGCAAAGATAATCACCGATGCGGTCAAGAGTCCAAAGTTCTGTACCGATATCATATACGCAGCCAAGTAAGCAAAGAACCCAAGAGAAAGGACAATCGTCGTAATCACCATTGCTTTACCTGTGGTTAAAAAGGTCTGCTCTATGGCTTTAGCACTGTCACCTGATTGTAGGTAGTATCGTCTAAAATTGTGGGTAAAATGTATGGTATCATCAACAGCTAACCCAATGGCGATAGAACCGATAAGTAGGGTAAACATATCCAGTGGTATTTTTACTACGTACATAAGCAGTAGCCCCACAATAATAGGTGCTAAGTTAGGAATCATACTTAGCAGTCCTATACGCACTGAACCCAAAATAAGCATCATCATAAATGAGATGGCAACAAACGCGATAAAGTAGCTCACTACAGAGGAGTGAATAGCATTTGAGAAGGTGTTAGTAAGCAGTGGAACCATGCCTGTCACTTCAACTTTCTCATCGTTAAAGGTTTGAGCTGTTTTGGCTTTGATATGCTCTAGTACTTTCCTAGCTTCAATGGTGTCGTTCCATGGAAGTTTAATGGTGACTCTAGCCTTTGAGAATTGTGAATCTACTACATCTTCTAAGTCATCGGAACCTGAGTTCTCAAATAGCAGTAGCTCTTGTGAGACAAGGTTTTGCTCTTTGGGGATGGTGTAGTGGTTGCTATCATTAGCATGGAGTGCTTGATTGGTCTCTTTGACAATGGTTGCTAAAGAGACTACTTTACCGATGTGGGTAAACTCATCTACATACTGCTCTAACTCATTAGAGTAGCTGTTTAGTTTTTCGAGTTTAGTTGGGTCTATCCATCCATTCTCTTTACCTGTATCGAGAACCACCTCTATCGTAACGGAACCATTCATCTTTTGGTCAATGACCTCTGTGGCAATACGATTGGTATTATCAGGTTGAAACCATGTGAGAGGGTTATGTGAGAGTTTAATCTGTGTGGCAGCTATGATTGAAATAGTGACCAACGCAAGACTTCCTAGTAGAACCTTTTTTGTATGGTTTACAGGGATAGTAGCCAGTTTTTTCATGACCCCATCGAGTCGGTGTGAAACTTTGGTAGGTTTGGCTTTGAGTTTGGTAATACTAAGCAGTGCAGGAAGTAGCGTTAAGGTCATAACCAGTGAGACCATGACCCCTAGTGAAGCAAACTTACCAAGGTCTGAGATAGGTGCTACCTCAGAACCTGAAAAAGAGGCGATTCCAATGGCTGTCGTTACGGAGGTCATAGCAATGGCTAGTCCAGAGTGACCTAAGGTGTAAACTATGGCTTCACGTCTGTCACCTGTGTTGTTAAACCTATCAAAAAAGACCGAAAGAACGTGTACAGTCGCTCCAATACTCACTGCCAAAAGAAGTGAGGGGACAATCTGTGTAGGGAGTTTAAAGGCAACGCCTAACCATGCCATGGTTCCAACCGTGGTAAGCAACGAAAGGATAATTACAATGAGAGGATAGAAGACAGCCGAGAGTCGTCTAAAGATAATAAAGAGGAAAATGAGTATGAGTATAAAAGTGATACGCATAAACTTCTGCATATCTGATTTCATCTGCTGTTTAAGGGCATGGTTTACGGTAGGTGAACCTGCAACATAAATCTCTAGTCCTTTTTTGCGATACTTATCAGCTATCTCTAACACAGTAGATACAATTTGGGCATTCTCTTTATCGGTTAAAAACTCTTTGGGTGTTGATGAAGTTGTCTCCTCTTCAAATCCATCTGTTAATGCATCAAGCTCATTAGTTTCTGTTTTTCCCTTATGAGAGTAGGCATCGGTCTCTATCAGTATAGAGGTCATATCACCTTTTTGGTTGATGAGTAGGTTTCTATAGAAGTTTGACTCCAAGGCTCTCTGTTTAATGGCATCAACCTCTGCTTGAGTGGTTGGAAATGGTTCAAGTAGGTCATCAGTGATAAGTTTATCACCCTCACCACGGGTATTTCGTACATTATAGAGTGAAGTGACATCTTCTAAATAGGGAACCCTGTTCTCTATCTCTTTGTGTAGCTCTTTGAGTGTGGTGAGAAACTCTAGTGTAAAGATATTATCACTCTTAATGGCAAAGCCTATACGTTCATCACGACCAAACTGTTCACGGAACTCATTGTAAGTGATGAGTACAGGGTCATCATCATGCATAAAACCTTCGGTTGAAGTATCCATTTTAATCTGAGGAACATGTGATATGGGAAAGGCTAAAAGCAGTATTACAACAATTATGGTTTTAATGGGATTGTCATGAAGTAAGCCACCTAGTTGACCCATCCACTGTTCTAATTTTTTATGCATCTACTTTCCTTTAATTTTTGGTTTTATTTTACACTCTGTATATGAACGCTATATGAATGTATATAGAATTCATTATATTACTACAATATAACTAATATCAAGAAATTATTTTACTATATTACTTTTTTGAATATCTGTAGTATGTTATTTGAAACAAGCAAGATACAAAAGTGACTTATTTGTGATTAAGATTTCTATAGATAACAAAATAACAGTAGATAGAAGTGTGATTTTAACAACGTTCTTATCTAATTTTTAATATAATTTAACTAATAATTGTAAAAAAAAACCAAGAAAGGGTATTTATGTTGTTTGGTGTAGTGCTTGAACCCGCAATATCCTTGATGAATAAATTAACATTTAAAGCTAAGATTATACTCTCTATCTCTTTGCTCTTTACACTACTTCTGCTCCCTTCACATAATATCATCGTGAACTATTGGAATCAACAATCACTGCTTGACAATCAACTGAACAGTTTAGAGTTATCGGAAAAGGTAGAGGCTACTGAACATCAAATGATGATTATCAAAGCACAAAAAGAGCTAAAAAAACAGCTTTTTCTTTTTGTTTTAGGTTTTATTATTATTGTATTTGTTTCCTTATATCTTATTAGTGCTTTTTATTATTCTCTGGTAGAGAGTCTCAAGAAATTGGAAGTAGCCTCTAATGAGATTGCTTCGGGAAAGACTAAAATTCATCTTCAGTCAGATGTTAATGATGAGATAGGTAATGCACTCTATGCCTTTAATACTATGAGTCAAGAGCTTACAAAGAATCTCTCTTTTTTGGATGGTTATAAGATGGCGATTGATGAGACAAGTATCGTCTCTAAAACAGATAAAAGAGGCGTTATAACCTATGTTAATCAGCTTTTTTGTGATGTTTCTGGTTACTCTAAAGAGGAGTTAATGGGTCGTCCACATAGTATTATTCGTCATCCTGATATGCCTAAAGAGGCTTTTCATGATATGTGGAAGAGCATACAAAATAAAAAAGTATGGAAAGGGGTAGTTAAAAATAGGAAAAAAAATGGAGACTACTACATTGTTGATGCGACCATTCTTCCTATTCTTGATAGTGAAGATAATATTATAGAGTATGTTGCTGTTAGGCATGATATTACAGAGTTTGAAAAAAGTAAAGAGGAGTTGGCTAAGCACAAAGTTGATTTTCTTACAGGGTTACCCAATAAAAGTAGACTTTTAGATGATTTAACAAGCACAGCAAAACCAATTCTTCTCTATCTTAATATTGATGACTTTATGAAACTTAATGACTTTTATGGAAGTAGGGTTGGTGATAAAGTTTTGATTCATATGGCTGAACTTTTAGATACCATAGCCAAAGATCTAGGTTGCCAAGCCTACCGAATTTATAATGATGAGTTTTTACTGCTTTGTGAAGATGGAGGGAGTGCAAATCTCAGTAACTATAAAGAGGTTCTAAAAGAGATTATTAATGATATTGAAGAGAGTACCATTGATTGTGATGCACCCTCTTGTATTAGTTTTACGGTTAGTGGAGGAATCTCCTCTTATCTTTTAGATAGTGACTCTGAAAACCTTGCACTCTATGCAAGTAATGCATGTTATATGGCAAAACTCCAACATAAAAAACTTCTAATTTATAGCCATGAGATGCGAAATGAAGAGGACTATGCTAAAAATATTGCTTGGATTAAAAAGATTAAAAGAGCCATTATTCACAACAATTTTGTTCCCTATTTTCAACCTATTATTGATAACACTACAGGTAGAGTGGTTAAGTATGAGGCATTGGTACGAATGTTAGATGATGGAGGTCGGGTTATCTCCCCATTTTTCTTTTTAGAGATTGCTAAAAGAGCAAAACTCTACTCTAAAATTACACGTGTGGTGTTAGATAAAACCTTAGAGAAGTTTAAGACGCATCCAGAGTATGAGTGTTCTATTAATTTAAGTACCGAAGATATTGTTGATAAAGAGACGCGTAGCTATATTTATCAAAAACTTGAACACTATCCTCATCCCGATAAGATTGTTTTTGAAATTACAGAATCTGAAGAGATCACAGATTTTAATATTGTTAATGATTTTATTAAAAAGGTGCGTACTTTTGGTGTTCAAATCTCTATAGATGATTTTGGTACAGGGTATGCCAACTTTGAATATATACTGAACCTAGATGTTGACTATATTAAAATTGATGGAAGCTTGATTAAAAATATTGATACAGATGAAGAGTCACGGATTATTACTGAAGCGATTATCGCTTTTTCTAAAAAGTTAGGAACCAAAACCATTGTGGAGTATGTTCACAACAGAGAGGTTTATCATGAGGTAGTAGCCCTAGGAGCTGACTACTCTCAAGGTTACTACATTGGAAAGCCACAGGCATCTATTTAAAGAGTTCTACTGCCATTTAAGACAAGAGAAAACTCCTTTTTCTATACAGCTATAGGTGGTGCAAGAGGCTTTTTCTTTGCCTATACGGGTACAGGTGTTGCATCCATCAGACCATGAAAAACAACTTGCGGGTACATTAGCAGCAATATTTTTGATGGCTGTTGGTTCAATAATTTGGGGTACTGGGGTAGGTATTACTTTAGGTTCAGATATCTCTTGAACTGTGACAGGAGTATTGGTAGTAGTAACTTGGGCGATGGATTCACTTTTGTTACTACAACCTACACTTAGTAGTATGAGTAGAGTCGCTATAATCGATTTTATCATGTGTTTCCTTTTTATTAGATATCTTACAAAACTAGGAACCGATGGCTTTAGCCTCGTTATGTTCGGGACTAAAGTCTCCGATTCCAAATGAGTTTTGCAAGAAGTTTATGGTAATGGTTTTAAATCATACAGTAAAAGCGATGAAAAACTATTGAAGATGTTTTTGTAAAAGTGCTAAAGCTTTTCTGTCAGCTCCACTTAGTGCTAAATCATCTATCTCCTTGATGTGAAACCATTGCATTTCAGTAGAAGGAGTACTTTTAGATAATGAAACCTCTGCTTCAAGGCTAAAGTGTGTGTAGTGATGGGTAAAACTCCCAAGATGTGTTGAGTATGGATGTTCAGAACTATTAAGTTCTTCTTGGGGAAATGCCCATAGACCATGCAGTAGACGGGTTTGGTTTTGACTCAGTGCATATTGCTTGTTTGTATTTAAGTGGATTAGTATCTGTTTATTTCGGGTGGGTTTTTTCTTTTTACTTTTTTTGCTAGGATACTGCTCGGGGCTATCTTTTCCTTGACACATAGAGGCTAGTGGACAAGTTCCACAAAGAGGATTTTTATGTCTACAGACCATAGCCCCAATATCCATAAGGGTCTGGTTATAGATATAGGCATTGTTGCTATCAAAAAGTTCATAAGCCTTCTCCCACAGCATCTTATCGTTACACTTTTCAATGGCAAAAAAACGGTACAAAATACGTTTCACATTGGCATCAAGTATGGGTAGAGGTCTTTGAAAGGCAAAACAAGCAACAGCATGAGCTGTGGACTTGCCTATACCAGGTAGAGCTTCAAGCTCTTGTTCTGTAGAGGGTAGTTCTCCCTGAGATAGTTGGGCTGTTTTGTGTAAGTTTCTAGCACGACTATAGTAACCCAGCCCCTCCCAAGCTTTTAAAATCTCATCTTGATGAGCATGGGCTACATCACCCAGTGTTGGAAATTTTTCTAAAAATGGGAAGTAAAATCGTTCTAAAACGGTTTTAACTTGGGTCTGTTGTAGCATGATTTCGCTCAGATAAATTTTATAGGGATTTTGTGTATTTCTCCACGGAAGCGTGACTCTTCCTTGCTCTTGATACCATGATAAAATATTTTTATGAAGGAGCGTATAGATATTAGAAGACATGGTTTAAAAGTTATTTATCCCAAAAATAAATTTGGGATAAGTCTTATATTAGTAAGTGTGATGATATAGTGTATGGTGATACTGTTCATATACACACTCTTTTTCAGAAGCTGTATCGTTAATGACATCTGGGTCTTGACTGGTAATACAGTCATTGTCAATGGTTGCAATATGCCCTAGCTCTTTTTGCAGATAGATATAAGAGGTATTATCTTTAGATTCAATGGTGCCATTCTCATAGGTTACGGCATCAACATACTCAACATCAACTTGTGTATCAACAATGGTTTTGGTGGTACATTTGAGTTTAACAATATCGTGGTTCTCATCATAGTTTTCATATTGGTAAAAATAGATGGTATACTCATTAAGAATACTCTCAAATATACACGTCTCCTCTAGTTTGGTTGTCTGTTCACCTACTTGTTGTGAACCTACGGTAAGAATATCGGTAATGTCTCTCTGTACATACTCTATAACGGTATCACCTACACGTGCATGTCTTGTCATGATTTTAGTTCGGTTTTTATCCCCTATCAGTTGTAAATTAATCTCATCGTTACTATAGGTTACAATCTGAGTTGGGCTTCCATCAACCTTAGTGGTTACCGTATTTGAGCCTATAGTAATGGTCTCTGTATAATCATTATGGTCAATATCAATATCTTCTTTCTGAACCTCAGTATACTCTTTTGTCATATTCATTTGAGGTAGGTATTGAACCAAGTCAACTCTCTCCCCACTCTTACTGTTTGAACCACATCCAGCCAGAGTGAGTATAACTACTATTGGTAACCATAACTTATTCATAATCATTACTCCTAAGACCATTTCCTCTTTTGAACCCATCAGTCCTCTTGAACCCATTACCCCTCTTGAACCAATTACCCCGAAGGCCGTAACCTTTATTGAA
>JAHZJZ010000033.1 GCA_022600655.1 Campylobacterota bacterium
CCTATAGAGATTGAAGAGATGCTCAATGCTACTCCTTTTGGAAGTGAAATTTACCTCGAAGAGAAGAGTAGCGGTGAGCTCTATTTACGCATTGAAGTTATGGTTCCTGCTCCAGTAGAGAACAGCAACCTAGATAAAAATGAAATCATAGAGAATATCCCCTTTGAGGAGATTATTGTTATTTGATGGATAAATTTATATCCATCAAATATTTCCCTCTTTATCAAGTTTGATTACATAAACATCTTTGCGTTTACTGTTATAACTCTCTGTCTCACCAACAACAAGATAGCCATCATCACTTTTGGTTACACCGTAAGCGATATCGGTATTATCTCCTCCATACTGTTTCTGCCAAAGAAGTTTTCCCTTTTTATCGATTTTGATAACGTAAGCATCACTTCGCCCTTTTGAGTTGCTCTCAGTCAGTCCCACAATAACATAGCCATCACTATCAGCAACCACATCAAACCCCTCTTCGTTGTACTCCCCACCATAGGTTTTTTGCCAAATGGTATCTCCATTTTTATCTATCTTTAAAACATATATTTCACTGCGTTTATCACGATTGCTTTCAGTTGTACCGACTAAAAGGTAACCATTATCAGTAGCTATAGCAGCTTTTGCCCACTCATTGTATCTCCATCCGTAACTTTTGTGCCATACTTTTTTCCCATTATTATCAATTTTAAGTACATAGGCATTAATCCCATCATCGTCGATATGGTTGGTCTCCCCGATAAGTAGGTATCCATCTTCTGCTTTGATAATATCGTAGATTTTCTCATCATCTTCAGTGCCGTGTCGTCGTGGAGAGGTTGTACGCTCTCCTTTTTGATTGATATCAAAACTGTAAACAAATGCTTCTGAGTCCATAAACTCTAGCTTATTTTCCCACCCAGCGACTTTATAGCCTTTGTCTGTTTTTACAATACCTGTTCCATAGTAGTAACTGTCACTATTGCTACGGTAGTCTTTTTGCCAGTCCATTTTGCCATCTTTAGTTAATTTAATCAGATAGATTTTTGAACGGTGTCCATTAAAACTTTCCGTCATCCCCACAGCAATATATCCATCATCAGTAGCTAAAAGTGCCTCACCCATCTCTCGGTCTTCCCCTCCAATTGATTTACTCCAGAGCTTATTTCCTGATTTATCGATATGGACTAAGTAGACATCTTCACGTTTATCACGGTCACCTTCAGTATATCCGATAATCAAAAAACCTTTATCAGTAGTGATGACTGATTTAGCAGAATCATCCTCTTTGGTTCCGTATAACTTTTCAAATGTTATCGATTCTGCATAGAGTGAGGTAAACGCAAAAGCTGTTAGTATAAGTTTTAGGCATCCCTTTTTCATTATTATTCCTTTAGGTACTATATAAGAAATTATAATATTTTATTGATTAGATGAGAGTGAAAAGAGTTATATTCTTCACTCATCTATCTTAGCTCTAACTATCGTCTACTCTTTCGATAAAGTGGCATAACTTTAGGAATAAGTTTTCTGATGTTGCTTATACGATTGGTTGGGGCAGGGTGTGTTGATAGATACTCTGGTGGAGTTTTCCCATCTTTGGCAAACTTTTCCCAGAAGTTTAATGCTGAGTTTGGGTTGTATCCTGCTTTGGCTGCTAGTACTAGACCGATATGGTCTGCTTCATACTCTTGTTCTCTTGAGTGAGGTAACATGACACCTAGTTGAGTTCCGATACCAAAGGCTTGCATAACGGCTGCTGTGTTGGTTGGATTTCCTTGTCCTGCCATTGTGGCTTGGAGTACTTGACCACCTACTTGTGCAAGTTGACCACGGCTCATTCTTTCTGCTCCATGTCTGGCTAAGGCGTGACCTATCTCATGACCCATAACAGCTGCTAACTCATCATCGTTGGCTACATATTTAAAGAGTCCTGTATAGACAAATACTTTTCCACCTGGTAGACAAAAAGCGTTGGCTTGTTCTGCATTGTCTATGACAAAAAACTCCCACTGATAGTTTGATTGACCTGTAATGTTGGCAATACGTTGACCAATACGTTTAACCATGGCATTTTTTCGGCTATCATTACTTACCCTCTCTTTAGATAGTACTTGTTTAGCACTCTGGTAACCTAGTTGCATCTCCTGTTGAGGGCTTACCATAATGAGTTGATTTCGTCCTGTGATAGGGGCTTTAGTACACCCTATGAAAAAAAGTGCTAAAATAGCACCCAAGGTTATTTTATTTATAAGTTTCATTTTTATCCTTTGATTTTTGAAGAATAGAATATTATACCTAAGATAACAAAAAATAAACAAAGAGGAATATAGGTGTTTAATATTGTATTAGTAGAACCACAAATCCCACCAAACACAGGAACCATAGGGCGTTTATGTGTTAATCTTGGAGCCACACTGCATCTGGTAAAACCTTTAGGTTTTGACATAGATGATACGGCTGTAAAACGAGCTGGACTTGACTATTGGAAAGATTTAGACTTGGTCGTTTGGGAAAGTTTTAAGGAGTTTTTAGAAGCTCATCCTATTGATAAAAATTCTTACTTAGCAACGACCAAAACTGATAAACTTTACTTTAATACTAAGTTTAAAAAGGGAGATTTTATTCTTTTTGGTTCAGAGACTAAAGGGATTAATGAGCAGGTACTTTTAGACAATA
>JAHZJZ010000034.1 GCA_022600655.1 Campylobacterota bacterium
TATCTTCATGATACTTTAGACTCATAGGAGCTCCAGAGATATGAATCTCTCGTTTAACAGAACTTGTATACTCTCCTTGCTTAGAGAAAAATTTCACCTCAAAAAGGTTGTCTCCTTGGAGTAGGTCAACCCCTTTATATAGAGTCATCACCTTTTCTCTTTTTTTACCATTGATACTGGTATCATAGTTAAAAAGGCTAACTCTTGAGCCATTTAAGTAGACAACAGCCCGTTCATCTTTAGGATGAACAATGGCTAGTTTAGTTGAAGGAATAGCTGGAATATAGCCTTTTGGGGGCCAAAGAATAGTATGTTTCTTTATTTGAGAGGCAATATCACTGGCACCATAAGTAGGCATTTTCTCTTTTTCTTGAGTAAATACTTTCTCTTCAGTATTTTTATGAATAATACCTTCAACATTCTCAATACAAAAATCAACCCGCTTCAGACCTCCATGTTTAAACTCTACAAATTTAGAAAAGTTTGAACCCTTTTTTTCCAAAGAGTTCTCACAAGGAACAACTTCATACCCATCAAGAAGACTCTCTTTATCGACCTGAAGAACATGCATTCCCATATCTATCTCTTCAAAATGATATTTTCCCTCTCTATCAGTTACCACATATGCAGCATTTTCTAAATAGAGCCGTACTCCTTGCATTGCCCTACTACTGTTTAAATCAACTATCTTTCCAGCAATAACCCCTTTATCTGTAAAAAGCTCTTTTTCAAGCTTAACAACAGAACTGGCAATATTTGAATGTATCTGATTATCTGCTCCCCTTAACCATGCTTCATTAACAATGTTATTGCCTTTAATACCTGCTGTAACTTCAGCCACATAACGTACAGTATGTATAGACTTTCCGATAAAATGGCTCAAGGTAACACTTAAAGTTTGTCCATCTGAAGATTGTATAGGAGTAGTTGTTTCTCCATCAAGAGTAAAAGAGTCTTTTTGATATTTTAACCCACGTGGTAATATATCTTCAAGTTTTAAGTGTGTCACCATCTGCTCTGTATCATTATGCACAACAATGGTGTATTGTATAAACTCACCTAATCCTACACGCTCCTTAGAAGCCTGTTTTTCTAACCATACAGAGACCTCTTTTCGGCTAAAAGGAATATCCATAGCCAGAAATGGACCACTTTCAGTATGTAAGACCTTTATACTAAATGATTCATACCCACTATCAACATAAGCGGCTCCAACACTTGCACCTTCTGCTACTTGTGGTGTAACGGCGTAATCACTATAGAGTATATAGTTACCCGCTTCAACATTTGCAAAACTATATACACCATTCTCATCAGTTATGGTGCTGTAGCGTACTTCTCCTGTTATGGCATCAAGTAAAAATACCTCTACATTCGCTAAAACCTTACCATTTTCTGATAAAAAAACTTTTGCTTCTGGAGCAATTTTAGCACTGTCACTTATCTGTTGATACGTGCCTGAAATAGTATCATTAGGTTGAACATAAAGCTCTCCATCACCTTGAGTATTTTCTTGATTGACTAGCTGAATATACCCTACAAAGACACCTGAATTTATTTCACTCTCTCTTAGTTGTAAAGTCTCTCTATCTTCTCCATTAATAAGCGTAACTTCAATCTTATCAATAACTCCTATTAGCTGATTGGCTTCAATATCAATTACACGTACAATTAACAAATCATTACTGGCATAAATATCACCATCTCGTACAGGTATAATATGCGTGGTATCCAAAACTTCTCCACTGTTCAATCTAGGTGCTGACATAGTATTTAAACCTGATGAAGCGTAATAGCTAGTAGACTGAAGTGTTACATTTTTATCAGCATGGTTAGCATCATAAGCTAGAAACTCTAATGTTGCAGGAACCGTTCCTATCTCTGTTTCTACTTTGTTGGTCTCTATACTTTTATCTGAACCAGCTACAGAGTAATATACTTGTGCTTGATTCTCTATATGTTGACCTACTGTTAATGCATAAGCTGAACTCTGTATAGCACCTATAAACAGTAGCGCCATAAAACCTCTCCTATATCTAACCTTTTTCAAATTAAACATAAGAGAGACTCTAAGCAAGAGCCTGTATAAAAAGTTTAAAATCATCAAAAATCTTTTCATACGCTCTATCCTCTTGCTTATTATCTACTAGTTAATCGTTGCTTCAATATAGGCACATGCTCTTGAGGTAGCAGGAGTATCACTTCCAGTTACCGTTGTTAAATCAATATCAACGTTATTTCCAGATTTGGTTCCACTCGTATCAACAATCCCTGCACAACTACATGCTGTAGTAATATCTTGAAGTTGCATTCCTGACTTTACATAGGTCATATTTGCTTTTCCATCTGTACTCATGTCATCCGTTACATGTACTCCACTGGCTTCAGAACTTCCTGTGTTATCCACCGTAAAACAGTAACGTACCGTTGCACCTGGAATTCTATGAGCCTCAGTTGCTCCACCCGCTTGTTTTATTGGGTCATTGGTTACAATAGAACTTTTGATAATCGTCATATTGGCTGTAGCCACATGATAGGTTCCTACATCGGAGTGTTTTCCATCATAAGAGACATCTGAAGTTAAAGATCCAGCTGAAACACCATCTGCATAAACATCTTGAACAATTGCAGGGTCATCAGCAATATCATTGGCTTTGGTTCGACCTGTTACTTCAGCCAAAAGCCAAACTGATGCCTCTTGTGTATCTTTAACTGTTGGATCTCCCGCTGCAGGAATATCACACTTAACACTCAATGTTTTGGTTGCATCTGCTGCTAAAGTAACAGAGGTAATCTCTGAAGCCCCATCGTAAATTTTACAACTGGCAGCTGTTGGGTCAAACTCATCTGTTGCTCCATTGGAACCATCTGCCTGAACAGTACTTAACGCATAAGTATCAGTATCATTTCCTGTATTTTGAATGGTATAAGTTAGTACCTGTTCTGTAGCACTTGGAACCACATTAACTTTTTTACCTGTATCTGTGTTCGCAACAGTCAAATCTATCTTTCTATCCACTTTAAATCCAGCATCACTGGCTGAAAGCTGTGTCTGAGCGACACTGCCTACACTATAGTCAAGTGTGGCTGTATTACTAATATCTGTACTTGCTGCTGTACCAGCTGCTTGTAATGTACCTAATGCCCCCACTGAGAGCATCGCTGCTATGGTCAAAACCTGTTTCATCTTTTTAATCCTTTGTATTAAAATACTCTTCTGAGCTAGGAACCGATGGCTTTAGCCTCGTTATGTTTGGGACTAAAGTCTCCGATTCCAAATGAGTTTTGCAAGAAGTCTATTTGAGTCTTGCTTTAAACTCTACTTGGTTACTACTACCAACAGATAATCTGTTAAGTACCCATCTAATCGTTGTAATCTCTTTTGCTTCAGCTACTCGTAGCTCACCTGTTTCGCTTTTCACTAAAAGCTCTTCACGATTTTTAAAGCTTAATCCACCATCAACAGAAAATTTAATGGTACACCCTTGCTCTTTTTTACACAGTGATGAATCCTCAATGTACTCCATATGTTCTGGAACAGGATTTTTAATAACCAAATCTGTAGCACTTTTTTGACCTTTATTAACAATGTCATTTTTATAGGTCACCACATCACCAGGTACAATCTTAGCAACAGGAACCAAACGTAATGACTCCATTCCACTATCACTCATAACTACCTTCTCTTGAAACGAGGAAGAGCTTAAAACAACACCACTACTTTTGGCATATATACTTGTAGCCACTACACTACTTAATAACAGTCCTAAAACTATTTTTTGCATCATAACTCCTTATAAAATTTTAACTTTAAAACTAACCGTATGTTGTGGTTTAACAGTTGATGTCTGCTTCATAGATGCAATTTTTACTGAAATTTTATTTGCATCATACTGTCCAGCATCACTATCAATACCATCACTCAAAGAGCGTCCATCTAACATCAATGTTCCTGTTAAATACACTGTTCCTTCAGGGATACTATCTTGAACAACAATATCTTTTATCTCTCCAATACCTTCCATACTTAAATTAATTTTATAAGTAATAGTTGCTCCACGAACAGCTATATGAGTACCAACTTGATTTTCAACCACAGCTTCTTTTGCTGTTTTTATCGTATAGTTTATGGCTTGGTAACTCCCCTCAGCACTCACTTGTGCATGACTCGTAACCACTGGTATGGCGGTATCATCTGAAGAGCTAAATTGATTGGAATTTACAGAGTGAGCTGAGATAACTTCAGTTGCATACCCTGTTGATATGGATTCTATTTCAGGAATATCCGCCACAACAAAAAGCATAACACTCTGGTTTGCATTTAATCCTATACTCGCTACAGGAGCATCAATATTGGCATCAAAAACACCATTTCCATCTACATCTTTTATTAGTTGTGCATTCTTAAGACTAAACTCTGAGTTCTCTTGCTGTACCATAGAGAAAGCAAAGTTGTCATAGGCATTACCTAAGTTGGTTAAACGAAAACGTAAAACCTTAGCTTCATCACCACTGGCAACAATGACAGCAGATTCATCAATCCACTCTAGTTTCAAATCGATAAGCTGAGCAATGGTATCTTCAACTTCATTACTAAGTTTTGTATAGTTCACATCATCACTGGTATAAGAGAGTATCGCTACATTTTTAATCACGGTTCCTGCAGTCACACCTTTGGCATACGCTATAGTAAAAAAAAGAGTGATTAATATTATGAGTTTAAAGAGATTCATAA
>JAHZJZ010000035.1 GCA_022600655.1 Campylobacterota bacterium
AAATTTTATATGTCATTAATAAACTATCTCTTATAATTTATATACAAAGGTACAAGGAGTTTTATATGAAGTTTTTGAGTCTAAAGGGGCTACTTATTCCCCTATTTTTACTCTTTTTTGTGGGATGTTTTGGTTCTAAACCCAAACCAACACCCCCTAAAGATAATAGTGCAACAAACAATCAGTCAAAAATAGGTGGTATCAACACCCATCTACTAAAAAATGAGCAGTTTAAACCACAGCCTATTCCTAGCTACTACTATGGTCAACTTGTAGTAGAGACAACCCTTTATGAGAATGCAATTAAAGGTCCCAATGCTCTTAAATTTCAAAACTATCTTATTAAACTTTTTGGTAGTGAACAGAAGCAGTTTGGTATCTCTTTAACCCCTACGATTAATGGAATTAAACTTCCTGATGTGATTCTCTTCTCTTATGCTTATAACTCTCAAAAGAGTCATTGGCAGAGTGACTATGTGGCTGAGTATGTTTCTCCTTTTATAAAACTAGATAGCAACACCATTCTAGCCTATGAACTCAAACATAATGCCAGTAACTATGTCAACAGCTCTTTGGTACAAAAAGTAAATACCATTATTGATGAATACAGTGCCATCGCTCCTGGTGCCTGGGCAATTTCTGAAGCTTCTAAACCAATCGTACAGAGTGCTTCTAAATTTGCCGATACCATGATAGAGGCTTTTTTAACCCAGTCGGTTAGTGCAGATGTCTCTAGCCAACTCCAACCAGCATTTAATGGAAGAAAGGCTCAAACCATTAAAGTTACTGATAATGAGAACAACCCTTTAGCAGATATCCGTATCTCTGTACGTTTAGCCAACTCTCTTCTCAACTCACAAACCGAAGCGATATCGAGTGATTTTATTCAATCTGTACCAAAAATGATTCCATTTATAGACCCACTCAACACCATTAAGGTCAATGGTAAAGAGAATCGAACCATTCGCCAAGATTTAACCACCGATATCAACCGTCTCGCTAACATTAAGAGTCCAAATGAGTTTAGTGGTGAGTGTCACTATATTCTCAATAACAAACTTCAAAGCACATATGGACTCACCCGCTTTGATGCCTTAAATGCCATGCGTTACCTACTACGCACTACCAAGTTTTCGAAATCAAAAGCACTCTACAACAGTGGGTGTCTAAGTGATGAAGATTTTGAACTGCTCAGACTGATGGGAGTTCCTATTAAACTCAATGATGAATTTTTAGAGTTTGATCCAGAACTATACCCAAATATTGGAAAACTGATGCAGTCACCAAATGATAAGAGCAGGGTTAAAAATATAAAACGATTCTTCTCTGATGATGTCTTTATAAGTACAGACAAAGAGAGTACCAGCCTTATCAATGGTTATCTCCCAGGATATGCCTACAGTAGAGATGATATCATTAACCTCTTTTCAGAGATGAATGCTGCACGTTTTTGTTGTATTAAACGACCTGAAGTCAATGGACAATCACTTAAAAATGGTCAACAGATGTTCTTTAGACGAGCTAAAGATAAAACCCTTTACAGTCTAGAGTTTTACAGAGGTAAACGGAAACCATTTATTAATCATATCATTTTAAAAGTACTTGATTATGATGAAATTAGTCAAAACCGAAAAACTGCCCTATTAAAGAGTATCAAAGAGGATGAGTATTATTAAACCTCTTGTATAATTCTTAAAAACAAAGAATTATAATGAATAGAAGAATAAGAGATAAAAACAGTATCTACCTAGACTCATGGAGTCTTTTTAAAATCATGGCTGACTTTGTCAAAGGCTATGATGACTTAGAAGATGTAGGAGCTGCCGTTACAGTCTTTGGAAGTGCAAGACTCAAAGAGGAGACTCTCTGTTATCAACAAGCCCAAGAGGTAGGTAAAAAACTAGCCGACTCTGGCTACAGTGTCATCACGGGTGGTTCATTTGGTATTATGGAAGCAGCCAACCGTGGTGCGAAAGAGTCCTCTCATGCTGAATCTATTGGACTCAATATCGACCTACCCCATGAACAAGAGGGAAACCACTACCTTGATAGAGAACTAAAGTTTGACTACTTCTTTGTTAGAAAAGTAATGCTGGTACGTTACTCATTGGCTTATGTTATTATGCCTGGTGGTTTTGGAACCATGGATGAACTTTTTGAAGTTCTTACGCTTATTCAAACCAAAAAGAGTTCACCAGGAGCTGTCATTTTAGTGGGTAAAGATTACTGGTCAAAACTCTTTGAGTTTATGGAAACGACGATGTTAGAGTATGGTACGATTAACAAAAAAGACTTAGAATTAATCTCCATTGTCGATGATACTGATGAAGTGGTTAAAATAGTAGACAACTCACTCAACGCTCAACTAGAAGCGATTAAAGAGATGGGTCTTGAAGACTCCAACTATGGTAACATGCTTAAAGAGACTCAAAATAACCGATGTTGTTAATCTATATCAATACCATCCCAAAACTCATCATAGTCAAGATTGGTCATCGCATTTTCATCTGCTAGATTCTTCTCTAGCAGTTTCTTCTGCTCTGTTTCAAAATAGAGTTCAAGTGCCTCATTTAACATCGTATTCATATCTTTTTTTAACAGCTCTGAGAATGTTTGTAGATTCTCCACTGTATCAGCCTTTAAGTGAAAATTTATTTGATTTTCCATTTTTTTCCTTATTTTCCAAACAGATATATTAAATCTGGAAACATTACCACAATTAATAGTGCCAATATCTGTAAACCTATAAATGGTATTACACCCTTATAAATCTGACCTGTTGTCACCATATTTCCTGCTGCCCCTTTAAGGTAAAAGAGTGCAAATCCAAATGGTGGTGTTAAAAACGAAGCTTGAAGATTCAGAGCTATCAACACAGCAAACCATATAGGGTCAATCCCAAAAGCATGAACGATTGGTACTAAAATTGGCACCACGACAAAAGCGATTTCGATAAAGTCTATAAAGAATCCTAAGATAAAAATGACTACCATAGCAATCAATATAAACATCCACGCTTCACCCACATCTCCTGTAAAAAACTGTAGAGCCATATCATCTCCACCTAGTTCATTGAAAACCAAAGAGAAGGCAGTTGCACCGATGAGTATCATAAATATCATCGAAGTGAGTTTGACACTCTCTATCGAAGCATATCGTAACAGTTCCAAAGAGAACTTACCATTAAACAGAGCCAAAACCAAAGCCCCAAGCACCCCAATAGCAGCCGACTCAGTAGGACTTGCAATTCCAGCAAATATAGAACCTAAAACAGCTACTATTAGTAGTAAGGGTGGCGTAATTACTTTCAACGCCTCTTTAAGAACCAGTCCATAATCTTCATTGCTCTCTATGGCAGGTGCTACACTCTTATTTAAATGTGCATAAATAAGTATATAAATAATATAAAGCCCAATTAAAATCAGTCCTGGAACGACAGCTGCTTTAAACAAATCACCCACAGAGAGGTGCATCTGGTCACCCAATACAATCAATACAATAGAGGGTGGAATAATCTGCCCTAATGTCCCAGAAGCAGCGATAGAACCCGTCGCCAACTCAGGTGAATAGTTATGTTTTAACATCAAAGGCAGAGCTATCAGACTCATCATCACCACCGATGCCCCAACAATCCCTGTACTAGCAGCTAAAATAGCCCCTACCAGCACCACAGAGATAGCCAAACCACCACGAATTCCTCCAAAGAGTTTTCCCATAGAGAGCAGTAAATCTTCTGCCATTTTTGACTTTTCAAGAATCAGACCCATCAAAATAAACAGAGGAACCGACATCAACGTAATGTTCCCCATAATCCCATAGACACGATAAGGCAACATATCTAACACATTCATACCCAACTCATCTGAGATTAGAGCAAAAAATAGAGCCACCCCAGCAAAGACAAATGCCACTTGAAAACCTGTCATTAGTAACAACAGTGTCAATGCAAACATCAACCATAACGGGTCAATCCAAAAGGCTAAATCAAGTGATGAAAAAAGAAAAAAGAGGATAATCACTCCCAAATAACTAAAAAATCTTTTTTTAGACTCCAGTTTAGCATAAGCTTTGAGTATCTCAGAAATAGCCTGTAAAACCAACAACACAAAGGCAATAAACAGAACCCCTTTTATAAAAAACCGATACTCTAACCCTCCAGGGTCTGATGAAACCTCATTTTGAACATAAGACTGCAAAGTCATCTCAAACGCACCATTCAGAAAAAACAGAGAAAAAGGAATCAACAGTATCAACATAGAGAAAATCTGAACCATCGCTTTGGTCTGCGTAGAGTAGTGAGAAAAAAAGATATCTACCCGAACATGCTTGTCATGTTTCAAGGCATATGCAAGACCAAAGAGAAAAACAATATCAAAAATATGCCACTCTATCTCCTGCAGTGCAATGGAACCTTCTGAAAAGAGATAACGCATCATGGCATCGTAACCTACTAAGAGAGCTAGACATAGGGCTAAAATGGCTGTTAGGAAGCCTGTTTTTTTGGTTAGGGTGTCGATATAGTAACTCATAGTATATAAATTTCCTTCTTTTTTTTTAAACTCTGTAGGTCGGGATGAGGGCAACCCAACCTACTTCGGAATATATATTAGAGTTCTTATTCATTATTCTCAAAAGGAATATGCTTTTCATTACAATAAGACTTTATATCCGTATCACTTTTTAAAGCTTGGTCACAAAACTCTAATTCAAATTCTTGTTTAACTCGTTGATGATTCTTTCCTTTTGTAGTAATAATTTCTTTAAACGTACTATTCATTTTAGTATTCTACAGACTCTCAATCAAATCAATCAACAAATCTTCATCTATCATCTCAATCTCAGACTTATCATAAATAGTCAAAAGGTAAGTAGTCTCTTCCAGTTGAATATAGTAATAGATACGATAACCAGCACTTTTGCCTTTGTTTTTACTGCTATTTGCCAAGCGTATTTTATATAAATTTTTTTGAATAGATGTAGAAGATTGATGAAGAGATTCAAAGTCACCAACAAGTAACTTCAAATCATTTTTGAGATTTTTATATTTTTTACTTAGTTTTTTAGCTTGTTTATCAAAAAAGTTCTGTGGTCTTAAAGTTCATCAAACAATTTTCCAATATCGTTTGTTTTTCCTTGCTGAACCTCTTGTAGTGCTTTATTTACTTCATAAGCTTCTTTTTTAGTGTTAAGATAAAGAAGAAACTCATCTACAAGTTTTGTAGCTTGATTTTGATATCTATATCTAAAAAATTCTTCTAGCTCTTTTGTCATAGGTATTTCTATATTTTCTATTTTAATTGTTTGCATGGCTTCTCCTTTTATCTACTATTTTGATTATATCACAAGAGTTTAAAACTTTATTTATTAGTACAACACTTCAACAATTTCTTATCAAATGTCTTAACCTCATATGTATCTTTCAAAGCACAAAGGTATCCGTCAACAAAGTCAATATTTTTCTTTTCGTAATATTGCAATGCCAATAAAACATTCGATTTCTGAGCAGTCATACTGATATTACTTTGTGATAAAAAAGAGGAAATAGCATTGACTAAGTCTGATTTACTGACTTTATAAACTTTCTCTAACACATAAACAACTTCTGCAACCACTTCATTTAAAACCATACAACTATGATTATTAATCGTCTCTTTTGCTATGCTAAACATCTCTTCATGGTCTTTTAGTAGATAGCGTAATATATAATTTGCATCAAGGAGTATCATATTTTATACTTTTCCTCAATATGCTCTTTCCACCCTCTATCTTCATTTTCGATTAAAGAAGGATTAGCATAATGATGAAGGGAACCTGCAATAGCATCTGCATTTTTTTCTTCTTTGATTTTTGTCTCAATTAACTCTTGTACGAAACCTGCATACTTATTATCAATAAAATAAC
>JAHZJZ010000036.1 GCA_022600655.1 Campylobacterota bacterium
CGTATCATGCACAATAACTTAGACTTAGCATTTGATAATAAACTAAGTCTAGCAGAGAAGAAACATATTGGTATCAATGCGTTTATGAACCTCATCGACACCACTTTTGGGATTATTAGTCGTGACAAAATGGAGAAAAAAAAGGTCATAGAGAATATCACTTTTGAAAATGAAGAGATAATCAAAGCCTATCAAAATGAGAACAAACAATTTATTTTAATAACAGGACATTACGGTAACTGGGAGCTACTTTCACAGTCTATTGCTATAAAATTTGACCTAACTTTGGTGGGTGTAGGGCGTGAACTTGACTCTAAAGTTATAGATGAAGTTCTCATTAAAAACCGTGAACGTTTTAATGTTGAAATGGTCTATAAAAAAGGAGCCATGAAAGGGTGTATCCGTGCCATTGGTAAGAAAAAAATAGTAGGTATTTTAACCGACCAACATCTCCCTTTAGGACAATCAATTAATGTAGATTTCTTTAACCATGAAGCAACCCATACACCCCTCGCCTCGATACTCTCACGTAAATTTGGAATAGACCTTATTCCTGCCTACATCTCTACTGATGACTATGAAAATTATGTGGTTAAAATCTATCCTCCAATTAAAAGTTTAAAAACAGATAATCAAGAGGAAGATTTAGAAAAAATGACCAAAGATCAAGCCAAGGTTTTAGAAGAAGTCATTAGAAACAAACCAGACCAATGGTTCTGGCAACATAAACGATGGAAAGAATTTTATAGGGAGATTTATCCGTAGGGACAATGCCCCCGTGCTTGTCCGTTGTTGGCATAAATAAACATTCTTAAATTATTCAAATTATATCAGACACGGACAAGCACGGGGGCATTGTCCCTACATCTCATCCAACCTCTTCTGAACATTCTCAGGAGCATTATGGAAACGGGTATAACGGGTTGATTCAAATATTCCTCTACAGATACCCTCCATCTCTTTAGCCAGTTCAGGATATTTAGTTATAAGATTGTCATCTTTTTTATCGTAGTGGTATTTAAAAAGTTCTTTATCTTTTCCACTCACTCTCATTCTGAAAATAAACTCTTTTCCTATAAGGCTAATTTTAAAATCTTCTTCATGGTTCAAATAAAAAGCATAGTGCTGTTTAGTATCAAAATCTTTATCTAAAATATCACGTCCTATAGCAGAGTTTATATAGTTTGTACCAGTAAGTCCTGCGATGGTTGCCATTATATCTACCTCTGAGACAGGATAGTCAAACTTTTTATGCTTAATAAGTTCTGGAGCATAGATAATCAGTGGCGTATGCAGTGTATGTGTCTCAAAAGTCTGCTCTGCCTCATGCATATGGTCACCTCGTCTGTTTAATCCATGATCACCTATAAAAATAAAAATAGTATTTTTAAAATATTCTTCTTTTTTTGCTAAGGTAATTAAATGCTTTACTGAGTGGTCTAAAAATCGTTGTCCATCAAGTTCATTTATCTTTCCATCAAAACTGTACTTTAACAGCTCCTCTTCAGTCACATTTTTAGAAAACTCAAAACCATAATTTTCATCTGGAATAGTATTGGGTGAATGGTTTCCAGCAAGTTGAACATAGGCAAAGAATGGCTTGGTCTCTTTTTTTAATACAGCATTAACCTCATTTGCTAAATGTACATCAGAGATTCCCCACACATCATTGTGTGGAGAGTTCGGGTAATCTTGCTCTTCATAAGTGTGAATGCCATCTACATTACCCACAACGCCTCGAACATTACCCCAACTCAAACTTCCACCGATGAAATAATGCTTCTCATAATCTTTTAATGAATTTATAATCATATGCTCTTGAACAGTCATGGGATTACGTGAACTGGTTTTCATACGTTCTACATCTGGTAGACCTGTCATAGAAGCCCAAACACTTCGTGCTGTTCCTGCATGGGGTGTATAGAATCTACTATAGGTTAATCCATTATCACTCATCTCTTGTAAAAATGGTGTGGGGTTCAATGGGTTTCCAGACATATTACTTCGTGCATAAGAGCTAGACTCTCCTAAAATAAAGACTATATTTGGTTTATTAAAAGTATATTCAGCACTATGATTTGGCTCTACAACACGTACCAAACTCACGTTATTTTCATCTCTAGGTTCAACTTCTAAATACTTTACCACATCAGGATAATAGGTCATAGTTGCATTTAGGTCATATTTAATATCTTTATTTTTTAAAGTATTGACAAAATAGGTCACAGGATTTGAAGAGAGATACGACAAGAAACTGTTAGAAGAGTAAAAAGCTTCGCTCCATCTCCAGGGGTACAGCTCGAACTTTCCATACCCTCCAAAAACATAAATAATAAAAAAGAGAGCATAAACTACAACTTTTTGTTTTACAGAAGAGAAACTGTCAAGACTCTTTCCCATACTCTCAATAAGCTTTTTAATACCCATAAACAGAAGAACCAAAACAAGAACAAAACCAACAAGAGTAGAAATAAGAGGGTAACCCTCTACAAGCATTTTAAAAGCCTCACCCAAATCATAAACATAACGGATAATACTTGAGTCGACCATCTTTTTAAAGAAATCAAAGTAAGGAAAGTCAATCACATATATAAGCAGTATGAGCATAGAGCTAACTAACATATATGTTGTCCAAAAATACTTTCCAAACGTTGACTTAAAAACTCCTATATATTTTATACCTCCAAAAAGAAGTATCGGTAAATTGGCTATTAAAGTCAACTGCATATCAAATCGAAAACCTATCCAAAAAGCAAAAAGCGTATCAGATGAAGTATAATCACTACCATAATCTTTAAAAGCA
>JAHZJZ010000037.1 GCA_022600655.1 Campylobacterota bacterium
CTACTTTTTTACAGCCATTTGTAACTAAACCCTTTTTAATGCCTATATTACCGTACTTTCAAGCACTTTTTAGACCCCCGTTTTTTTCATTAAGTCTAAAATAACAATGGCTTCTATTTTAAATCTGTATTTACTCTTTGAATATTTGAAGCTTTCTCTTAGAAGTTCGATATTTTCAATAAGTATGGGATTATTTTGGTAAGTTTTAATGGTTAGGAAATAACTGTAGCCATTGAGAAAAATTCGTTTGTAGTTTGGCATAAGTTATGTCCAAATTTGGTTTTGACGGTAGGTTAAAACCGTACCCTACCATCAAACTATTTTAGTTTCTATCCAAACAGTTCAAATCAGAAAATGCTTGTTCTAAACGAGCTACCATAGAGAGTTCAGCTTCTCGTAGCCATTTTCTTGGGTCGTAGTACTTTTTATTTGGTTTCTCTTCACCCTCTGGGTTACCGATTTGTCCTTGTAGGTAAGCGTGGTACTGGTCAACATAAGCACGTACACCATCCCAAAATGCCCACTGGGTATCGGTATCAATGTTCATTTTGATTACCCCATAACCAATCGCTTCACGAATCTCTTCTAGTGTACTTCCTGAACCACCATGAAACACAAAATCAACTGGCTGAGTCGCTGTTCCAAATTTCTCTTCGATATACTTTTGAGAGTTATCTAAAATAGTTGGGGTAAGCACCACATTTCCTGGTTTATAGACCCCATGAACATTACCAAATGAAGCAGCAATGGTAAACATATCTGACACCTCTTTGAGCTGTTCATAAGCATAGGCTACCTCTTCAGGTTGGGTATATAGCAGTGCATTGTCTATCTCAGTGTTATCAACACCATCCTCTTCACCACCTGTAACACCCAACTCAATCTCAAGGGTAATTCCAATTTTACTCATTCGCTCCAAATAGGCTTTACATGTTGCGATATTCTCTTCAATAGGCTCTTCTGATAAATCTATCATATGAGATGAAAAAAGAGGTTTTCCATGAGCTTTGAAGTGTTCTTCACTAGCATCAAGTAGTGCATCAATCCAAGGTAAAAGTTTTCGTGCAGCATGGTCAGTATGAAGTAGAACTGGTACACCATACTCTTTAGCTAAAAGATGAACATGCTGAGCACCTGAAATTGAACCTAGTACAGCTCGTTTTTCACTACTTAAACCTTTACCTGCGTAAAAGTCTCCTCCACCATTTGAAAACTGAATAATAATAGGTGACTTAACCTTTGCTGCTGATTCAAGTACAGCATTAATAGAAGAGGTTCCTACAACATTAACAGCAGGAATAGCAAAGCCTTCCTCTTTTGCAATTGCAAAGAGTTTTTGAACCTCATCACCACTTAACACACCCCTAGGTAGACTCTCTAATACTTTTTGAGCCATTTTTATTAAACCTTTAATTTTTTTCTTATTTTACAGTAATTTTTGCAGAATTTTTTAATTTTTGGCTTAAGCTTTCCAAATTTTGTTTAAACTTTTCTAACTTAATAGATTTACTTATATTATCTTTAACTTTTGCATATTCAACTTTACCTGCAGGTCTTTTATCGGTTAAATAAATAACATGATATCCAAAATGTGTTTTAACAGGAACCATCGTAATTTGACCCCGTTCTAAAGCCAATGCAGCCTTAGAAAACTCTGTTACCATTTGATCTTCATTGAACCACCCTAAGTCACCACCATTTTTACTGCTAGGACCTGTTGATTTAGAATGAGCTAATTCGATAAATTTTGCTTTCAAATCACTACTACGCTGTAACTCTTTAATTATTTCTTTAGCTTCAGACTCTGTTGTTACCAAAATATGGTGAACTGAAGCTGCAGCTGCTTGCATAAACTTACTGCTGTTATTGTTATAGTAAGAGAGCTTCTCTACTTCACTAACAGCTATTGTCTCTAATCTTTTTTTCATCCAAACATCAAGCATAAGATTCTCTTTGGCTTTCTGAAGGGCTTTCATATACTCTGCATCTTGCTCTATACCCTCTTTTTTAGCCACATCAACATAGAGTGCCTTAACAACTAACTGATCTAAAACCTGTTTTTTCTGTTCAGCATTCATAAAGGAGTATCTAGCACCTGGAATACTTTTGCTGACAAACTCATTGATATCTTGTTTGGTAATATTTTTTTCATTAACGGTAGCGACTATATCTGAAGAGAACAGCCCAAGGGTTGGGAGTAGCATCATAAAGAGGGTTTTAAAGATATTATTCATTGTAACATAATTCCTTATCTTAATAAATTAATATAAACATACTCTAACCATTATATCTTAAAATGATAAATGATTAGTAAACAATTTTATCTTAGTTTAAGCAACGGAATATAATATAACATATGGCAAAAACAAAAAAAATAAAACAAGCAACCAAGAAAGAGATAGAAGCGATAAAAGCACTTTTTTTAGAGAACTATCCAGACTCTGTTACGGAACTAAACTATAATAATCTATATGAACTGCTCATCTCAGTTATGCTCTCAGCTCAATGTACTGACAAACGTGTCAATATCATCACCCCTGCTCTATTTGAGGCTTATCCCGATGCTCCAAGCTTAGCCAATGCAGAGCTTGATAATGTTAAAGAGTTTATAAAAACCTGCTCTTTTTTTAATAACAAAGCCAAAAATCTTCTTAAAATGGCACAGAGTGTGGTAGAGAACTATAATGGAGAGATACCACTAGAGCGTGATGAGCTAGTCAAACTCGCAGGTGTAGGACAAAAAACAGCCAATGTGGTTATGATAGAGTATGCAGGAGCAAATCTTATGGCTGTCGATACGCATGTTTTTAGAGTCGCTCACCGTTTAGGACTCAGTGATGCCACCACTGCCATTAAAACCGAAGAGGAGTTAAGTAAAAAGTTTAAAACCAATTTACATCTACTCCATCAAGCGATGGTACTCTTTGGTCGCTATCGATGTAAAGCTGTTAAACCTGAATGTGAGGGGTGTTTTATGACCCCTTATTGTAAAACCACCCAAACATTCAAGGTGTAGGTTTTATTAGATGCCTTGCAAAACTAGGAACCGATGGCTTCAGCCTCGCCTCATTCGGGACTAAAGTCTCCGACTCCTAGAGCTTTGAGACTATATCCTCTACCACCTCAAATGTCTTAGCAATAGAGTCAAGTTTTATCTTCTCTCTAGTCGAGTGAGGATACATAATCGTAGGTCCAATCGAAGCAAACTTCATATGTGAGTACTTCTCAGAGATTAACCCACACTCTAACCCTGCATGAATCGCTTTATATTCGCTATGACCAAACACTTTTTTCATAGACTCACCTACCTCTTTGCTAAACTCATTAACTTCAGGCTTCCATGATGGATATTTATACTCATCACTACCCTCAAATCCAAGTTCACTAAAAAGCGTTAGATTCTTACTACAAATCTCATCTAAACCCTCAGCACTCATCGCTCTAGCACTTGACTCTACTATGACTTTACCCTCTTTAAACGAGACGATTGCCAAGTTAACACTGGTATCAGGTAAATCAAACTCATCATTATAGCTATTTACCCCATGCTCAAAACGGTTTAACAGCTCAAGAAATTTCCCACTCTCATAAACGCTTAATGGCTCTTCTAACTTTTCAACATATACCATCTCTGTACTCTCAAGCTCCTCTTTTGAGCTTAATAGAGCTACAGCATTAGCAGGGATAGAGTTTCTTCTCTCCCCTCCATTAAAAGAGGAAAGCACTACATCTTTTCCTTCCAGATAAGAGGCTAACTCCTTAATCGCATTGGGGATACCTTTATCGATATCAACACCAGAGTGTCCACCCTTTAAATCACTTACACTCACTCTATAGTTGTATTTCAAAGGTGAAACCTCTTGAAAAGTTTGTGTTGCTAACAAATCAGCTCCACCAGCACACCCTATACAGACCTCTGCTTCATCTTCAAAGTCAAGGTTTAACATATAATCACTCTGTACATCAAATGCCAAAGCATCTGCACCGACTAATCCTATCTCTTCATCAGCAGTGATGACAAATTCTAATGCTTCCCCTCTATCCATTAAAAGCATCATCATCGCGATTGCCATACCGTTATCGGAACCTAAGGATGACTCTTTAGCATACATCCAACCCTCTTCTATATAGGTCTCTATGGTTGGTGCTTTTCCCATACAGACCATATCGTAATGAGCTTGAAGAGCTAGTTTTGGTGTTCCCTTAGAGATTAAAATATTTTTTGTCTCATCTATTTGAACTTTATACTCTCGCTCTTTAGCAAAGTCCTCTAAAAAACTTAACAACTTATCTGCATCTTTACTACAGTGAGGTATTTTGGTTAAACTTATAAAATGTTCTATGATTTTCTCTTGCATATTCACTCTTTTTTTAATGGGATTATAGCAAATTTCATTCCGCCTTTCCATACTGTGGTTATTTTATTCGACATATCTAAAGTTTTTTTTGTTTATTGTGTTAGTAATTATTTC
>JAHZJZ010000038.1 GCA_022600655.1 Campylobacterota bacterium
CTCTTCAAAATATTCAATAAGTGACTTTAACTCTTTATGAGAATTCTCTTTATCAAAATAAAATATTGACTTCTTCTCTAAATCCTCTTCTATCTTTGTCAGCTCAATCAATTTTGGTTTGGCTGTTACTGAAGCCCTAGCTAATTTTAATTTCATGCCTTTAAATCCTTAAAAAATATATAATATTCTACGTTTATGTTTAAAATTATTATACCTATTTTACTTAAAGGTAAGTTTAGCTATAATTTAACTCTTCTAACAACCGACAAATTCACACACTTTTGTAACACATTGTTAAATATATCGTTTGTTAAGTTAACCGTTTAAAAGGATGAAATATGGAAAAAATTGTTGATATTATTGAAGCGATGGCTCATGAAAAAAATCTTTCGCTTGAGACAGCTGTAGAGGCTTTTAAAGAGTCTCTAGTAAAAACTGCAAAACGATGTACAAGCTACTCATCACATTTCGAAGCTACCGTAGATATGGATAAAAAGGACTATCATGTTCAACAGATTATCACCGTTGCCAAAGATAATGATGAGCGATTTGAAACAGAACCAGACAGCGTTATTAGCCTTAAAGAGGCTCAAGATGAGTATGGTTCAGATATTGAATTAGGAGATGAGCTTAGAAGTGATTTTATTCTTGAAGAGCATGGAAGAACTGCTTCGCATAACCTCTTTAAAGAGCTACAATATCACATTCAGAGATGCGTAGAACAAGACCTTTTTGAGAAGTACCGAGAGAAGGTCGGTCAGGTCATGATAGGTACGGTGAACCGTATTGATGACAAAGAGAACACTTTTATTGAAATTGGGGAATTAAAAGGAATTTTAAGCCAAAGAAACCGAATTAAAGGTGAAAAGTTTAAACTAGGAGATACGGTTAAAGCCCTACTACGTTATGTAAGTATTGATCCAGAGTTTGGTATGTTCTTGGAGTTAACACGAACGTCACCAAAGTTTTTAGAGAAACTTATGGAGAAAGAGGTTCCTGAGATTGCTGATGAGACAGTTGAGATTATTGCAGCGGCTAGAATTCCTGGTCAAAGAGCAAAAATAGCCCTTAAAACCGACTTCCCAAATATCGACCCAATTGGTGCTGCCGTAGGGGTTAAAGGGGTTAGAATCAATGCCGTAAGTGCTGAGCTAACAGGTGAAAATATCGACTGTGTTGACTACTCACCTATTCCTGAAGTTTTTATTACCAGAGCGTTATCTCCTGCCATTGTTCAAAGTCTTAAAATTACAGATAAAAAAGAGAAAAAAGCTCTGGTCAATATCACCAGTGACCAAAAAGCCAAAGCAATTGGTAAAAGTGGTATTAATATCCGTTTAGCTTCTATGCTTACAGGCTATACCATTGAGCTTAATGAGATTGAAGGGGTAACCGATAGGACAGGTGAAAGTAGTGGTAATATTCCAAGTGAAAATGAAAAAACAACCAATACCGATGCACTAGCCGATTTATTCAAATAAAATAAGTATAATTCGCATTGAGATAATGCCCTAAAGGATAAAAATGAACATAGAACTTTTAAGTGAACTCGTTGACTATGGTGTATTGGGACTCTTAGCTTTTATGAGTTTTTTAACGCTATTTTTTTGGATAGAGCGACTTCTTTTTTACCGAACTGTACGGGTTGAAGAGTACCGAACACAAGAGGCTTTAGAGCTTGATATCACAAATAACTTAGCTGTTATCTCTAGTTTTGGAGCCAATGCACCCTATATTGGACTGCTTGGAACGGTACTAGGAATTATTATCACCTTTTATACTTTAGGACAGACAGGAGAGATGGATGTTAAAAACATCATGACCTCTCTTGCTCTTGCACTTAAAGCAACAGCCATGGGTCTAGTGGTAGCCATTCCTGCTATCTTTTTCTACAATCACCTTAACCGAAAAGTTGAAGTACTTCTAACTAAATGGACTATCTACCAAAAGGAGAAGTAATGCGTCAACGCAAAAAATTCGACGATATTAATGTGGTTCCTTTTATTGATATTATGCTGGTTCTGTTAGTCATTGTTTTGACCACGGCATCTTTTATCCAAACAGGTCTTATTAAGCTTGATTTACCGACATCCAGTTCTGAAGTTAAAGAAGATTTGAAAAAAGAGCTCAAAATATCTATTAAAAAGAGTGGTGATATCTTCTTTGACAAAGAGAAAATCAACAAAGATGAAGTTGAGAAACGCCTACTAACACACGACAAAAAAATACCTATTCATCTCTATTGTGATAAAGAGGCTCAATTTGATAAGTTTGTATTTTTACTTGATATTTTAAAAAAGAACCGTTATGAGAACTTAGGAATTGTCACCAAAAATGAGTAGATTTCACTACAGCTCCTCCTTTCTTATTACTACTATTATCTATACTCTGTTAGTATTTCTCTTTATCTCTCTGCTCAGCTCAAAACAGCGTATGCCTAAAGAGAGTGAGAAAGTTATAAAGATAGCTCTGTTGCATCCTCCTAAACCAGAAGTTATACCTACCCCTCAACCTGTTATACCTACACCACCCAAACCTAAAAAAGAAGAGCCTAAAAAGGTTGAGCCAAAGCCCAAACCTAAACCAAAAAAAGTCATCAAAAAACCAAAGCCTAAACCTAAAAAGGTGGTTAAAAAACCTGTTCCAAAACCTAAACCAACTCCTCCTCCTGTAGTCGAAGAGTTTTATGTGGAACCTAAAGTAGTAACTACGCCTACACCTGTTAAGGTAGCACCAACACCCACTCCTCCTCAACCAAAAGTCGATTTAAATGCTCACAAAAGAGCCTTTCTTAAAAGTGTTCGAGGAAGTATCTATGCCAATAAACAGTACCCAGCCATAGCAAAAAGAAGAAATATCCAAGGAACAGTGCATGTTGTTTTCGATATCGACAAAAGTGGACAAATAAGTAACATTCGTACCAGTGGAGCTTCTAAAATACTACAAAAAGCTGCACGAAAATCGATACTAAAAAGTTCACCTTTTAACGTGCCTAGCATACTTTCAAGTAGGTTTCCTATGAACAATGTTTCAATCAATATCGATTTTAAACTGCAGTAAATATCTGCTATAATGCGAAAAATTTACATTATAAAGGTATATATTTATGTCAAGCTATATTTTTGGTCATACCACACCAGACTCTGACTCTATTGTTGGAGCTATCTCTCTATCGTATCTTAAAAACCAACTAGGAGAAGAGACAACACCTACTAGACAAGGTGAAGTGAATCCTGAAACAGCATTTATTTTAAACAAGTTTGGATACGAAGCTCCAGAGCTTAAAACAAGTTATGCAGGAGAAGATGTCTACCTTATCGATTTTATGGAGAGTTCTCAAAGCCCAGAAGATATCAATGAAGCTAATATTTTAGGAATTGTTGACCATCACAAACTAGGAGACCTTAAAACAGCTGCTCCATTGGAGATGTGGGTACGTCCTGTAGGGTGTTCAAATACCATTGTAAAACAGATGTTTGACTACCACGGTATTGAGATTCCAAAAGAGTTAGCAGGAATGATGATGTGTGCCATCTTAAGTGATACGGTTATTTTCAAATCACCAACCTGTACCAAAGAGGATACCAAAGCTTGTAAAGAGTTAGCAGCCATTGCTGGTGTTGAAGATTATAAAGCGTTAGGTATGGAGATGTTTATCGTAAAATCAGATGTACTCTCTGCCACCAAAAGAGAGCTAGTTCTTAGAGACTTCAAAGACTTTGAAATGGGTGGTAACAAAATCGGTGTAGGACAACTTGAAGTGGTTGACTTAAGTGTATTTGATGAGATGAAACAGGAACTTTTTGAAGCGATGAGTGAACTCAAAGCTGAAGGTGAGAGACACTCTGTGCTTCTACTTCTAACCGATATCATGCAAGAGGGTTCACAACTTCTAGTTCTTAGTAATGAAGCAGATAAAATCAACCATGCATTTGAAGTGACATTAGAAGATAAACAAGTTTGGCTTCCAAAAGTAATGAGCCGTAAGAAGCAGATTATACCATTTTTAGAAAAACAGTTCTAAATATATATTTTTCATAGTATAATGCCTTAATGTATACATTTAAGGGAATTGCTATGAAAAATCACTACTTTTTTTCACAACCTCATCAACCGTTTTTTGTTTTAGGATTTCTTAATGCCATTGTCTCCATGTTTGTTTTTATGCTCATATTTAAAGGGAACATAAGTAGCGAACTCTCAACGGCAACCTACCACGCATACTCACTCATATTTTTGATGTTCACTCCAGCATTTTTAGCGTTTCTATTTACTACTTTTCCTAGGTTTTCAGGTCAACCTCCCATTGAAAAAGTAGTCTATATTACTATTTTAGTTCCTTTTACTGTAGGGAGTCTACTTCTCCTGTTGGGGGCTATAAGTTTCTCAGAAATTGCATCTATAGGCATGGTTATTACCCTTATAGGTCACCTTATAGCCATTAATATTCTTCGTAAAATCTACCAAGCCTCTACCATAACAGATAAGTATGATATGTTCTGGATACTACTCGCCATGACAGCAGGGGGAGTTTCACATCTACTCTTTGTTATTGGTTACTTTTCAGACTTAACCCCACTTTTAACTTTTTCTATACAAGTGGCTATCTATCTCTACCTATTTTTGCTTACTTTTTCAGTAGCCCAAAGAATGATACCTTTCTTCTCGCACTGTATGATGGAAAAAGACAAAACATTATTGAGAAATATCGCCTTACTGTTGGGAATACATGTTTTACTTGAGACCCTACAACCTCATCTCTCATTTGTTGCTGACTTTGCACTCATGTATATTATAGCTAGTAAACTGCTAGACTGGGAGCTTCCTTTCCCTAACCCTAATCCACTGCTTTGGATACTCCATATAGCTCTGTTTTGGATTCCAACAGCCTTTTTGTTTTCGGGTGTCAGCAATCTAGTAGCACTCTTTGCCGATGTTAACTTTTTATCTTTAGACATACATGTTTTAATGCTAGGATTTGTCCTGACCACACTCATAGGATTTGGTACTCGCGTCACCCTTGGACACTCAGGAAATATGATGAAAGCAGACAAATGGACAACCATACTCTTCTACTGGACACAAGTGGTGGTTATTAGTAGAACTATCACTTCACTTATTGTAGGGTTAGGATGGAACTTTCTATTTTGGTTCGATTTAACGGTAAGTGTTTGGCTGGTCCTATTTATTATCTGGGCAATTAGATTTTTTGCTGTTTTGATTTTTGGGAAGAAGTTAAGTAGTGAACCAATGTTCAGAGAGAAAAAATAAAGAATGGTACACCCAACAGGATTCGAACCTGTGACCTTCGGTACCGCAAACCGATGCTCTATCCAGCTGAGCTATGAGTGCTTATATTGTGTAATAAGGACGCAATTATAGCCGATTTGTTTTTTAAATTCAAGAGCAAAGATTATAAATTTGCTCTTTTTGCTTTGAGTTGGTGAAATTTTAGTACCATCTCAATCTTTGCACGAGAGACATCTAATGCTTTTTCAATATACATTAAATCTTCACCCTCTTCATACATTTTAATAATCTTCTCTTTTAGTTCCTCTTTAGCGTTAGATGGTGTACTGCTTGATAGCTTCTCTTCAAGCTCATACACGTACTGCTCTAACCTATCTAATTTATCAGACTGTCGTTCATACTTATCATCTTTTTCAGTCTGCTTACCCTTCTCTAAAATAATATAAAATAAAATTCCAATAACCCCTACAAAAGAGAATAGGTTAAAAATATATAATAACTCCATATCCATCTACATTACCTCCAAAATAGTTAAGATTAAAAATAGTATACCTAGGTATCCATTAACCGTAAAAAATGCTTTATCTATTTTCGTAAAGTCTTTGTTTACTAAATAGTGTTCATAGGTTAGCATAATGGCACTTAAAACTACTGCGATAATAGCAAATAACCCCAACCCTGCACTCTGTACAAAAACAGCCCACAACACGATGGTCATAAGATGAAACAGCTTAGCAATATGCATGGTATTTTTTGCACCAAACTGTGAAGGGATAGAGTGTAGATTATGCTCTTTATCAAACTCTATATCTTGCAATGAGTAGAGTAAATCAAACCCTGCTACCCAAAACATGACACCCAGTGCCAAATAGACAGACCAAATGGTTATCTCACCTGATACAGCCACCACACCTGCAATAGGAGCTAACCCTAAAGAGACACCCAAAATAATATGTGCCAATGAAGAGAAGCGTTTAAAGAGGGTATAAGCTCCTAAAACCATTAAGATAGGTAGAGAGAGTTTCAGTGCTAAGTCATTGATAAAGTACGCTACTAACACAAAGGCTATGGCATTAACGATTATAAATCCTATCATCATAGAATTAGAGACTCTACCATCAACGGAGGGTCTGTTTTTTGTTCTAGGGTTAAGTGCATCAATATCACGGTCAAGGTAACGGTTAACGCCCATCGCAAAGTTTCTAGCACTTACTGCGGCTAAGACTCCTAAAAAGAGAAGCTTCCATCCAAACCATCCATTGGCAGCTACCAGCATGGCTATAAAGATGAATGGCAGAGAGAAGATGGAGTGCTGAAGCATCACCAATTCAGAGAGGTTAGCTAGTTTTGTTTTTAAACTGTTCATTATATTATGGATGTTTAATTTTTAATTGACTGTTAAGTGACCAAGCAATACCTATCACCAATAGACCAATTACATATGGATTTGCCACTAGACCATAAGCAAACAGTAAATAGAGTACCCAAAGCAGTATCGCCCCTAAAGGTGTCGGAACTCCTACAAAATATTTCGCCGCTTCACCTACTTCTACTTTGATATTAAACTCAATCAACCGTCTAAGACCAGCGATAATATAAAAGATAAAAACAATACCTAAAAGCAACTGTTCAATACCAGAACTCTGTGTTGTAATCGCATAATATAGCAAAAATGATGGCATCACTACAAAAGAGATAAAGTCAGCAAAACTGTCTACTTGAATTCCAAACTCTGTTGAGAGATTATACTTTCGTGCCACTTTTCCATCGGCAATATCTAAAGCTCCAGCTATCCATGCTAAAACAATAGCCGTAAAAAAATCTCCATGCACAATAAAATGGATAGCTATCACCCCACAAGCGATATTTCCAAATGTAATTAAATTAGCCAAGTTAAAACGGTTGTCTTTGTCAAATAACATCTTCTACTCCCTAAACTGATAAAAAACATTATTTTACCCTATTAATGATATGATTTCGCATGTTCTCATTTAAACAAATTGCACTCATTGGTCCTACTGCATCAGGTAAAACAGCCTTGGCTATCGAATATGCTAAAAAAAACAGTGCAAATATATTATCACTTGACTCTTTAGCCATCTATAAAGAGATAGATATTGTCTCAGCCAAACCAACTATAGAGGAGCGTAACGGGGTTAAACACTTTGGAATAGATGTTATCTACCCCAATGAACCTTTTGATGTCACCATATTTATGAAACTCTATCAAGAAGCCAAAGCAGAATCGATTAAAGAAGGTAAAGGGTTGGTGATTGTAGGAGGAACTAGCTTTTACCTTAAAAGCTTAATCAATGGTATTAGCCCTATGCCTACAATATCTGATGAGACCTATCAAAAAAGCAGTGAACTTCTGTGTAATATCGAAGAGGCACACCATATGCTCTCTCTTAAAGATAGTGAATATATGAAAAATATTGAACCTACTGATTATTATCGAATAGAGAAGATGTTAAATCTCTATTTTGAGACAGAGTTAACACCTACTGAGTATTTCAAAACCAATCCTCCACAACCTACGATTACCGAACCTCTGCCGATTTATGAGATAGATGTAGATAGAGAGCTGTTAAGAGAACGTATTAAGGTTAGAACTAAAAAGATGATAGAGATGGGGCTAATAGATGAGATATTCTATTTAGAAAAAACCTATACCAAAGCCCCTAACTGTATGAAAGCGATAGGGATTAAAGAGACCTTAGACTATTTTGATGGTGTTTATAGTAAAGAGGAGCTTATTGAAAAAATCATTATTAACACAGCACGACTGGCAAAACGTCAGCGTACTTTTAATAACTCTCAGTTTTTAGAAAAAGTCTCTCTTCCACTTAATGAATTAGAAGAACTTTTAATGGTCGGTGAACCGACCCTAATGCATTTCGTTTAAAGGTTAGTGAAGTCCAAAGGGTGATATGGCTACACTAAAACATAAACCTCTTCAATCGTTCATAATCTCCACTATCGACAGCTCTCAAAGCATTAATATACTCTCTTCGACTCTCATTTTCATCATCAATACTAGAACTTCCCCACTCAAGCATCTCATGATTTTGAGATAGTAACCACAAATCAGTAAAAAGCCGTCCACATCTCCCATTACCATTTATAAAAGGGTGGATTTTTACCAAGCTATAGTGCAGTCGTGTGGCTGTATCTTGATAGTCCCAAGCTGATTCCCAAAAGATTAAATCATCCATGAGTTGATATAGGGCTTGTCTGATATTGACTGCTTCTATACCAATAGAAGTCTGTGTTGTTCTAAAATCTCCAGCCCAAGACCAGACATTACCAAACATATCTCTGTGAAGTTGTTGCAAGAACAGAGTATCAAACTTGATACCTTTTATATTTTCAGGACTTATTGTATATTTCAGATAAGCATCAAGAATATTATCTGCCTCGACCTCGTCAAGTTCTGCTCTGGTGCTTATATTTGCTATCTTTAGACCAGAGATGTCATCTAAAGGGGTCTCTCCCTCTTTGTCAAATCTTATCATGACCAGATTTGTGACTTTGGCATTTTTTGTATTTTAACTTTTGCTTTTTCAACCATTTGAATATAAGCTCTACTATTTGGTTTTTGCTGCTCTAATGCAGATGTTTTCATCACACGATTGACTACAATCAGAGCCTTTTTTTCTATCTGCATCTCTAAAAGTTTTTCAGCAGAATTTTTAGAAGAGATGGCAATATCACAACCCAAAACAGAAGCAATACGCTCTACAACAGAGATAGAGGAGTTAGCACCTGAAAAAAATCGTTTTACAGTTGCGATACCAATATCTGCTTTTTGAGCGATAATTTCATAAGGTATCTGCATGTTTTGTTGTCTTATTTTTAACAGTTCATAGGTAGCATATTGCATTGTTCTATCCTTAGTATCACTTATGATACTATCATAACAAAAAGAATCATAAGTGATACTTAAAGAACCAATTAAATCAACTGCACATTTCGCTTAAAAACTAAAGAACCTAATTTTGCCCCAACACTATTCGAAACCACATCACATTTCACTTTAAAAAGATGGTAAATTCTCTCATCACCTACATCCTCTAAACACTCATAGTTTCCCATCCCTTTAGCGATGATTAAATCCATAGTATTATACAATTCCATAAACTCCTCACTGGCTCGTTCGTAGGCTAGTCCAGGGGTGTTGACACCAGAGTCTACTACTTTAGCCACTTTATCTATGCCTATCTCTTTTGCCTCTTTTAGTGTTACATCATTGATAATAGGACAACCTCTAACAGCATAGTAAATTTTCAACGCTGGATAGGCTTTGTTTATCTCTTCAAGAAGCAGTTTGTCATAGACATGTTCACCAACATTATCACCCACTATCATAAGGGACTTTGCCACAGAGAGCTTAGCTAAAAACTCCTCTTCATCATCTATCTCAAATGGGGTATGAAAAACTTTAGAAAATTCCTCTTTTAAATCAAAATGGTTAGGTGTAGCAAAGTCAATCACATTACCAGCTACAGCTGCTTTAATCGCTCCTTTGACTCTATCGGTTTCACTCTCAACACTCTTTTGAACGGAAGGTAAAAGTTTCAATGCTTCAGCAGTAGAAAATGCTTTTAGCTCCTCATAGACATCAGCTATACCGATACAGTCACCTAGTTTTGGATACAAGTCAGAAGCAGCCACAGGTGGAGAGACTTCACTATAATTAGCAATAGCAGATGAGGCAACCCTTAGCAGTTCTTGAGACTTCTCTTCATCTAAACTTAAATTTTTAGCCACACGTAGTGACTGGTTTAACAAACAAGCTAAACAGTCAGACTTTAGATTCACTTTTTATCCTCATCTTCACCAGTAAATATCAAAAATTTAGCATAGACCATTGCAGCCACAACACCTAAAACTACTACATACACAACCCATGGTTC
>JAHZJZ010000004.1 GCA_022600655.1 Campylobacterota bacterium
ATATATTTCGTATCAATCCCATCATATTTTAAGTAGTATATTTTAGTCAAATGTTACTAAAAGTTCTCTAAGTTATAGTAGTATTGGTACTTTTTAAAGATAATTTCACGATTTTATATTCCAAACTTGACAATATGTGACTAAACTTTGTATAATTATAACGACTAAAGATTAGTTAGTAAAATTAATGAATTTAAAAAAGGAAATTATAATTATGAGTATACTAGAAAAATTAACCCATCAAATGAGTGCAGCTATTGAGTCAGGGGTTTCATTGGCTCTTCATAATAAAAATCAAGAGGTAGATCCACTGCATCTGCTCTGGGCATTGCTGGTTAACAGTAACTCTCTACTGCATCAAGCATTTAATAAAATGAATGTTGATAAAAGTGCCATAGAGTTAGAAGTTAAAAGTGCAGCAAATCAACTTTCTACTGTATCAACTGTTACCAAAGAGACGATTAGACTCTCTCAAAACCTTGTAAACTCGCTCCAACAAGCAGAAGGCGTAATGACAGCCAATGGTGACCAATACCTCTCTGTTGATGCATGGATTATAGCGAATATAGAGTCATCTTTTATTAAAGATACCATGAGTAAATATATAGATTTACATGAGTTGAAAAAGACATTAGAGTCGATTCGTGGTGGGAAGACCATTGATTCTCAAAGTGCAGATGAGGCGTTAGAGGCACTAGACCAATATGGAATTGACCTCAATCAAAAAGCGATAGATGGAGAGTTGGACCCCGTGATAGGTAGAGATGAAGAGGTGCAGAGAATGATGCAGATTTTGATTCGTAAAACCAAAAACAATCCTATTTTAATTGGTGAACCAGGGACAGGTAAAACAGCCATCGTTGAAGGATTGGCTCAACGAATTGTGAATAAAGAGGTACCATTAAGTTTACAAAATATGCGGGTTGTCTCTTTAGATATGAGTCGTCTGATTGCTGGAGCGAAGTATAGAGGAGAGTTTGAAGATAGACTTAAAGCTGTTATCGATGAGGTGAAAGGGGCTTCTAATATTATTCTCTTTATTGATGAGATACACACAATTGTAGGAGCAGGGGCAAGTGAAGGGAGCATGGATGCCGCAAACATTTTAAAACCAGCTCTAGCACGTGGTGAACTGCATACTATTGGGGCTACTACGCTTAAAGAGTATCGTAAATATTTTGAGAAAGATACAGCCTTGCAGAGACGTTTTCAGCCTGTTAAAGTAGAAGAGCCAAAAATCAATGAATCTTTACAGATACTGAGTGGTATTAAAGAGCGTTTAGAAACACACCATAATGTAACGATTATGGACTCTGCACTGGTAGCTGCTGCTAAACTTAGTGACCGATATATTACCGATAGATTTTTACCAGATAAAGCGATAGACCTTATCGATGAAGCTGCTGCTGAACTTAAGATGCAAATCGAGAGTGAACCAACCGATTTAGCCAAAACCAAACGAGAACTCTCAACAGTACAGGTTGAGAAAGAGGCTCTTTTAATGGAAGAGGGTGATAAAAATGCTTCACGTCTTCAAGAGATAGAGAAAGAGTTGGCTGATTTAAAAGAGAAACAGATGTCTTTACAGAGTCAATTTGAAAATGAAAAAGCTGTTTTCAATGAAGTGGCAGAGATAAAAAGTACCATTGAAGAGTTAAAAGTAAAAGCTGCTGCTGCACAGCGTGAGGGTGACTTCTCTAAAGTAGCTGAGATTCAACATGGACAGATTCCAGCTCATGAGGCTAAGTTAAAAGAGTTAGAGAGACGTTGGATTCAGATGATGAAAGATGGTACGCTATTAAAGAACTCTGTAGATGAGGAGATGATAGCCAGTATTGTAAGCCGTTGGACCTCTATACCTGTCAATAAGATGTTACAGAGTGAAAAAGATAAAATTTTAAATGTCGAAACTATTTTAAACAAAGAGGTAGTAGGGCAAAATCAAGCACTGAAAGCTGTAGCACGAGCCATTAAACGAAATAAAGCAGGGCTTAGTGATGTAAACCGTCCTATTGGTAGCTTTATGTTCCTTGGACCAACAGGAGTTGGTAAAACACAGGTAGCAAAAACGTTGGCTAAGTTTCTGTTTGACTCTGAAAAGTCACTCATTCGTATAGATATGAGTGAGTATATGGAGAAACATGCCGCAAGTAGACTTGTCGGGGCTCCTCCAGGGTATGTTGGCTATGATGAGGGTGGTCAGTTAACGGAAGCTGTTCGACGAAAACCCTACTCAGTAGTACTTTTTGATGAGATAGAAAAAGCTCACCCCGATGTCTTTAATACCCTGTTACAAGTACTAGATGATGGACGTTTAACAGATAACAAAGGGGTAACCATTGACTTTAAGAACACCATTATTATTATGACTTCAAATATCGCCAGTGATAAGATTATGCACTATTCAGAACAGAATGAGCGTGAAGAGGCTGTGAATGCTGAACTTAAAAAGCATTTTAAGCCAGAGTTTTTAAACCGTTTAGATGATATTGTGATTTTTAACCCTCTTGATTTGGAGGCGATTACGAATATCGTAGACATTCTATTTACGGGTATTGAGAAGAAGTTAGCACAGCGAGATATTGTGATTTCATTGAGTGCAGAGGCAAAAGCTTATATTGCAGAGGCTGGATTTGATCCAGTATATGGTGCAAGACCACTCAAAAGAGCGTTGTATGATGAGGTTGAAGATAGATTGGCAGAGTTGATTTTAGAAGATAAGATAGCTGAAGGCTCCACTGTTGAATTTGATGTAAAAGATGGTGAGATTAGCGTAAATGTTAGATAGTGTTGATTTAAGATATATTCTTAAGAGTTATATAAAGCTATCTATTCTCTAAGTAAGATTATCTTATTATTATAGGAATTAACACGGAGCAATTATGAGCATATTTCAATTTATACTTTTTATAGTTACAGTGGTTGTCTTTATACTATTTTTTAGACAACTTTTTTCTGGTGCATTTCCTAAACGAGGTGTAGACTTTGAGGCAAAAAGAGACGATGAACAGATAGGTGGTATCACTCAGATGGATAAAACCTTCTCTACTCCTGCACCACAAATATCAAGAGTGGAACAACTTTGTGATATGGCAGAGAGTGCCATTGAAAAACAAGACTATGTAGAAGCAGTTAAAGC
>JAHZJZ010000039.1 GCA_022600655.1 Campylobacterota bacterium
CATACTATATTGTATGTCTTGTAAAAAAGTTAATGGTTTACCAGTTGAACCACCTGAACTGTTCTCATAGGTTGAGCGTTTAGCACTATCATCAGCATACATTTTCTCTTTTTGTAAACGTACAATATCTTTGGTTAAAAGTGGAATTTTTTGAATCTCATCTAGTGTCTGTAAGACTATGGTATTATTTTCAACCATATCTAAACCATTAAATAGCTCACGATAATAAGGTATGTGCTGATAAGCGTGTGTTAACAAAGTATTTAACTTTTCAAGTTGTCTACTTTGATTCTCCTCATATGACAAATATTGGGCTTTTTGAACTTTATGATATTGATTCACAAAGTTTCTGTTTTTTACATTTAAGCGAATATAAGAAATGAGCTTTTTTAGTATATACATATAGATACTTTAAGAGTTAGTCGTCTCTATCTCATCACTAAAAAACTCTAAATACCAATCCACAAAATTATCAATACCATCTTGAATAGGTGTGGCAGGTTTATAGTCTAAGTCTTCTACTAAATCATCTACATTGGCATAGGTAGCGGGTACATCACCAGGCTGTATAGGTAGCATATTTTTTTGAATGGTTTTACCTAACTTGTTTTCGATGGCTACAATAAAGTCCATAAGTTTAACAGGGTTATTGTTACCAATATTATAAACTTTATAAGGAGCAGAGGATGTAGAGACTCTACCCGTCTTACCATTCCAATTTTCATCAGATTTAGCTGGATTATCAATAACGCGAATCACCCCTTCAACAATATCATCAATATAGGTAAAATCTCTTAACATATTCCCATTATTAAAGACATCAATCGTTTTACCCTCAAGGGCAGCTTTTACAAATAAAAAGAGTGCCATATCAGGTCTTCCCCAAGGCCCATAAACCGTAAAGAACCTAAGTCCTGTTGTAGAAATTCCATAGAGGTGGCTATAGGTATGTGCCATTAACTCATTTGATTTTTTAGAAGCTGCATAAAGTGATATTGGGTGATCTACATTATCTTCTGTTGAGAAAGGTAACCCCTCATTAAGTCCATAAACAGATGAACTTGATGCATAAGAGAGGTTTTTTACATCATTATGACGACAAGCTTCTAAGATATTTAAAAAACCTACTATATTACTATCCATGTAAGCATCTGGATTGGTTAGTGAGTATCTAACCCCAGCCTGTGCAGCCAAATTACAAACGGCATCAAATTTTTCACGCTCAAAGAGTTTCATCATGTTTTCTTTATCTTCTAGGTTAAGTTGAATAAACCTATAGTTTGAAGATTTTGAAGAGTTAACAAGTCTATTATATTCTATATTTTCTTCATCAATTCCAGCTCGTTCCAACCTTCCATACTTAACTCTAATATCATAATAGTCATTAATACTATCAAGTCCAACGACTTCATCTCCACGTTCTAAAAGTTTTATAGCCAATTGATTTCCTATAAAACCAGCTGTTCCTGTTACTAATATTTTCATTATGATTGTACTCCTATCTGATGGTACTCAAAACCAATTTTTTCTAAGTTTTCTTTATTATATTGATTTCGACCATCAAATATAACGGGGTTTTTTAATCGCTGTTCCATCTCTGTGAAGTCAGGAGACCTAAACTCTTTCCACTCTGTTAATAATAACAGTGCATCGGTATCAGAAAGTGCTGTATATTTACTATCAACATAGTCAACATTTGTATTATCTTTTAAATAAAAAGTCTCTGCTTCATGTCTGGCTTTTGGATCATAAGCTTTTATTTTTGCACCTCGTTTAGTCAATTCATTGATAACGGTGATAGAACTGGCCTCTCTCATATCGTCAGTCTCTGGCTTAAATGCTAAACCCCAAACAGCAAAAGTTTTACCCTCTAAATTCTCTCCAAACTTACGAATCACCTTATCAGAAATAACATGTTTTTGTGCATAATTAACAACTTCAACGGCATCTAAAATTTTAGGGGTATACCCATAATCTTTGGCTGTTTTTGCCAATGCCTGTACATCTTTAGGGAAACAAGAACCACCATATCCACAACCAGGATATATAAATGAGTATCCAATTCGACTATCACTACCTATTCCATGTCGAACCTGATTAACATCAGCCCCTACCCTCTCACAAATATTAGAAATTTCATTCATAAATGAAATTTTCGTCGCCAACATAGCATTGGCTGTATATTTTGTCATCTCTGCTGACTTAATATCCATTGAGATAAATCTATCATGACTTCTTGTAAAAGGGGCATATAATTCTCTCATAACCTCCACCGCCTCTTCTCTATCAGCTCCGATTACTACACGATCAGGCTTCATAAAGTCTTCAATTGCTGCACCTTCTTTAAGAAACTCAGGATTAGAGATAACATCAAAAGTCAAATCTGAATTACGTTTATCAAGCTCAGATTGAATGGCTTCTTTTACCTTGTCTGCTGTCCCTACAGGAACAGTACTTTTATCAATTACAAACATATGATGGTTCATATTTTCACCAATAGATTTAGCAACAGCAAGTACATATTGTAAGTCAGCACTTCCATCTTCACCCATTGGTGTACCAACAGCAATAAAACAGATATTTGAACTGTCTAAAGCTTCTTTAATATCTGTTGTAAAATCAAGCGTTTTTTTCTTATAATTTTCCAATACCATGGTTTCTAAACCTGGTTCATAAATAGGTACATTTCCCTCTTTTAATGATGCTACCTTCTTTTCGTCAATATCAACACAAATCACATCATTACCCATTTCAGCAAAACATGTTCCACTGACTAATCCAACATACCCTGTACCAATTACGCTTATTTTCATCTATATACTCCACAGAAATCTATTAATTTTATTTGACCATCAAGCTCAATATTTTTAAACTCTTTATGAGCTACTAAAAAAACCACTATATCAGCTTCTTTAATAGCCGTATTATACTCAACTATCTTAAATTCATCAAAACTTTTTATATTAGGTTCAACAGCTAATATATTACAATTTTCGCTAATTAACCTTCTTGTAATATAGAGGGCTGGAGACTCTCTTAAATCATCGATATCTGGTTTAAACGCTAACCCCATACAAGCGACTTTAGCTTTTCTACCACTCTCTTTTTCAAAACTTAGTGCTTCATTCTTAATTTTTTCAATAACCCATTCCGTTTTGTAGGTATTCACTTCTCTAGCTGTTCGTATTATTTTTGCATCATCACCACCAGCATGGACAATAAACCATGGGTCGACAGCAATACAGTGTCCACCAACACCAGCTCCTGGTTGTAATACATTAACTCTAGGGTGTCGATTGGTTAATGATATAAGTTCCCACACATCAATACCAAATTTATCGCATAAAATAGAGAGTTCATTGGCAAAGGCAATATTGGTATCTCTGAAAGAGTTTTCTGTAAGTTTTGCCATCTCTGCAGTTTTTGCATCAGTCAAAAGGACTTCACCTTTTACAAATGTTTTATAGAATTCAACTGTCTTTTCAGTTGCTTCTGGAGTTATTCCTCCTACAATTCTATCGTTTCCAACCAACTCTCTCATAATACAACCAGGGAGTACCCTCTCTGGACAGTGGGCAATGTATAG
>JAHZJZ010000040.1 GCA_022600655.1 Campylobacterota bacterium
ACTTATTATTTACTGTCGCTTCTTTACCTAGCCAATACTCTATGGCTTCTTTTCTCTTTACTTGTAAAATATCATCTCCTTGTAAAACAAGTTGTATTTTTTCAATAAGCTCATAAACAGTAGAAAAAGTATACGTATAGTCATAAGCAAAATATCTATCCTCTAGATAAGTTGAAAGATTTTTACCTATAGGAATGTATACCAATAAAGGAATATCTAAAGCTAAAAACTCCATAGATAACGTTTCTATATCACAAATAATCATATCAACATTAGATGCTATATCCATAGTGGTTTCAATCTCTTGTTCCTCTTTCTTCTCAATCAATGTTATTTTAGAGTTGTCCTGAAGAATATTTTCAGAGATAAAAGCCAAACTCTTATCTCTACGGGCTGTCTTCGTATGTAATTTAACATCTAAGGAAATATCAAACTCAGTCTGAAAACTATAAAGTATTTGACCTAATAAATTTAAAGATGAAAGATTGTTTTTATCGTTAGTACCTTCCCAAGAGGGAAGGTATAAAGCTCTGTCAATAGCAGAAATATTTTTTTTTCTTTCTAAAACATCTTTAAGGTGAGGCTTACCTATCTTCGTAAATTTCAAATGCCTCAAAGAGAAGTTTTTTGCTCTAAATTTATCTATTTGAGACTCACCTGAGACCATTATCTCATCGTATGCTCTATAAAATTTTGTCACTGTTGATAAGTAATCGCTATTTTTACTACCTATATAATTATGCCTAATATGATTAAACCTCAAAAGATGTATATTTTTACCTACATTTGAAGTATAAAAAACCACTTTTAGGCATGTTAATTTAGTTACTACTGCTTCAACATCTAAAGGATTCCTTGCGTATACAATAGTTGATGTAGGAAATGCTTCACATAAAGCAGTATAAACTTGTGCTTCTCGTGTTAAAACTACAAAATCAACTTCTGAAAGTTCAAAAACAGGAATCCAAAAACTTAGATGCCCAATCGAAGCTTTACCTGCTCCTCCATGAATCATTATCGTCTGACTTATATTAGAGTCTAATGCTTCTATATTTAGCGTATCAATTAATACTTTCAAACTATTTTACCTTATCTATCTCTTGAAGATTTTTTATAAAAACACTATTTAGAGTTGCTTCTCTACCTAAGATATACTCCATCGCTTTATTGCGATTTTCTTCCAAATAATCATCTCCACTTAAAACCTGTTCTATCTTTTCAATCAACTCCTCTACTGAAGAAAAAGTATAAGCATAGTACTCATAGGGCATATTACTTTGAGAGATTTTTATCTCTTTATCTCTAGGAATATAAACAAATATAGGTCCATTAGCCGAGAGTGATTCTGAAACTACAGCTGAAATATCACAAATAAACATATTGCTTTGAGTTAACAGTTCATTGACAGTTTTCTCTTTTGCAACAAGCTCTCCATCTATTTTTTTTCTGCTAATTAATTGGGTTAATTTTTTCTCAATATTTTTTAGCCCAAGTTCTCGATTTCCTGTGCTGGGGTGTAACTTTATAGATATAGAGAAGTCAAACTTGACAGAGACCTCTTCAATAATATTTTTTACTATGCTTAAAGAAGAGTAGTTCTGTTCATCATATACACCCTCCCATGTTGGAAGATAAAGTAACTTAACCTTCCCGTTATATCTATCTTCCCATTTGTTCTGAGTTTTTTCTACTACTTCTAATAAATTTGGTCGTCCTACTTGAACAAACTCTAAACCTCTAAAATCAAACCCTTCATTTTCAAACCTATCTCTATGTGCCTCTCCAGCTACCCAGTTTTGGTCATAAACACGAAAAAACTTATGTGCACTTGCTGATTTATCACTGTCCCCATGACCTATAAAAATATGCTCAACTTCATCAAAAGCTAATAGGTGAATATTATTTCCTGTATTCGAAGGATAGACACAAGCTTTTACGAAGTTCAATTTACTCATAACTTTTTGAACCTCTGCCTCTCCTCTAGCATAAGCAATATTTACATCGGGATAGTTCTCAACAGCCATATCAAAAGCAACCCGATGTCTGGTTAAAATCATAAAATCAATCTCTGCTTCAATAAAATAGGGAACCCATAGAGCCAAATGACTCTGAGAAGGTTTCCCCTCACCTGTATGTAAAACAATAGTTATCGGTGAAAGCAAGTTAACTTGACTAACATTTAAACTACCTCTCCATTTACCTTTATTACGATAATCTTTTATAAAAGTTCTAGGGTGAGATAATAGTTTTTTTAAGCCTTTGGATGTAATCATTTTATTTTCTACTTAACTAATATTTGTCTTTTGCAGTCTTACATCAACCACTTGTCCTGTAAAATCTGCTAACAAGGTATTGATAGAACTATACGCTACTTCCATACTAGACAACAGTGTATTGGCTGGTTCATTACCAAAATTGGCTATACGCATTGGTGTTTGTGTTCGTTCAGGGTTAATACAGTTGACCCTAACGCCTTTAAAAGATAGCTCTTCACCTAATGCTTGTGTTAAGTTTACCATTGCAGATTTCGTTGAACTATATAAAGAGTAGTTCTGTCGTCCACGTGTATATGAACTTGAGGTAAAGTTTAATAGTCCTCCTCTACTCTCTTCTAAGTAAGAGATACTCTCTTTAGCTACATTAACAGCTCCTAAGTAGTTAATATTCACTATATCTAAAACTGAGCTATATGCTGTATGTGCTAGTGGCTCTTTAATCAAGATGGAAGCTGTATTGACAACAAAGTCAATTTTTCCAGACTCTCCGTGGGCTAACTCCAACCCTCTTTTCACATCAGAGACTCTTGATACATCTGTATCAGTAACTGAACGACTATAAAAATAGACTTTTGATCCATATTTTTGAGCCAGTTCTCCAATATCTTTACCAATACCATAAGAACCACCAAAAACAACTAAAACTTTATCACGTAATTTTTCTTGATAGTACTCATCTGTATGTTTATAGTTTAATGTTTGCTTTCTCAGTTGAAATATTTTATCTGCCATAAAAATATCTTGCTCATAGGTAATTTTAATATTTTCAACTGACCCCTCTACCACATAAATCTCTTCATCAGGAAGATATTTTTTTACAACTCCACAATCATCCGTTGCTTTTAACTCTGAGTCTTTTTGTGCAATTTCATACGCCCTATTAATGGTCTCTAACTTAAAACATTGTGGTGTCTGTCCCTGCATCATGTCTGAACGGTTAGGTATATTGGTAATTACAGAGTTTTTTACTTCAATAATGGTATCTGTTGCTGGTATAGCAACATCAATGGCAGAGTAGTGACTTAATCCATCAATACACTTTTGAATAATGCCATCGGTAACAAAAGGTCTTACTGCATCATGAAAAATCATATTATAAGCGTTAGCATTCTCTTCTAACTTATAGGCATTAATCGCCGATAAAGAAGAGTCTTTTCTCTCCTCTCCACCATTTAGTACTTTTTTAACTTTACTATATTCACCTTTTATGATAATCTCTTCAATTTTATCAATCCAGTCTGCTTTAATAACCACACATATTTCATCAATTAAATCACTGTTCTGAAAAGTATCTAACGTATGTTCAATTAAGGTTTTCCCTGCAACTTTTGCAAACTGCTTAGGAATATTCAATCCAAACCTACTACCACTCCCACCTGCCAATACAATTGCTATATTTTTCATAAATTTATTTTACGCTCCCTTTAAAATGCTTTTAATACTACAGCAGCACCTACTGCAATTTGATATAAGATTTGTGTTACACTTGAGGTAATCTGAATACTTTTACTATCTACTCTACCTAAAACTAAAATAGAGTCTCCAGGTTCAACAGCTAATGAAGTTTGTCTCCACCAGTTACTAGCATCATAGGTCAATACTCTACCATTCTTTTTTACAAGTAAAACTTTCTCTCTATTTGCACGAGGACTATACCCACCACAAGATTTAATATAGTCATCAACATCATAATTATTGACATAAGTTTGAGCATTAGGTAAAGAGACCTCTCCCTCTATGACAACAATTTGACTCTTTTTTGGTATATATATCGTATCATTTTCCTCTAAGATTACTTGTGACAAGTCTGTGGATGCATTAATAATTACTTGCCCTTTGGGTTTCACTTGTGATGCTCTACGAATAAAGTCTAATACTAAATTAGACTCCTCTTTACGTATTTTTGCCTCTTCTGTTGTTGATGATCCAGTTGTTAGTACACGAGCTTCTAGATCTCTTAAATTTGTATCAATAAGCTTTTTTTGTTTAATGGCTATACTATTTCGATATAACTGTATTGCTGTTGCATCAGATAGTGGGGTTAAGATAAGTTGAGAGAGTATTTTTTTTAAACTGTCTCCTTTTTGCACGGTTACTGTATGTAAATTACCATGCTCACCCTCTATATTAACCATTATATTATCTTTTAAATAGTCACTTACAAAATGGATTCGTTCACCACTCTTAACCATTACTCTATAACGGTCTTGCATTGTATACTTTTCTACTTTTTCTCGACCATTCTGCCAACGTGTCACCATGAAGTGTGTGACATTCGGTTTAGGTAGAACATACTGAATTATCTCATCAACCATAACACTCTGAGCCACCAATTCAAAAATATAAGGTCGATTGACTTCACCTTCAATCTCTATAATATTTTCAAGACTAGAAACTTTAATGATGTCTCCATTTTGAAACTGAAACGTCTCTAATTTACCATTGAGTAAAAACTCATATAAATCAAAAGTTTTAATAGATATATTGTTCCTTAATACCATAATTTTTCTATAACTTCCCTCTGAATGTTTAATGCCTCCTGCTTTATCAATAAACTGTAAAATAGAGTCTGAAGAGATACCTTCATAAAGTCCTGGTTGAACCACACCTCCCGTTAAAAATACTGAAATAGGTTGATAGGTATTTAGTTCGGCATATACTGAAACATTATTATTAAAAACTTGTTTGACTTTATCTCTGACACGTTTTCGTAACCCCTGTGCCTTTACACCTAATAGTCGCACTATTCCAACTTTTGGAATAAAAATATTACCTTTTGTATCGACAGTTAACTCTGAGGCATACTCATATGCTCCCCATAGCTTTACGGAGACAACATCCCCTACATTAATAAGGTAATTGAGATTATGAGTTAACTGTTTATTCTCTTTAAACTGTCCTTTAAATAATCGCTCTCCAAAATATATTTTCTCAGTACGTTCTAATAACGCTTTGCTATCATTACCTCTATTATCTAAAGTTACCTCAACACTCCAAAGTATATTTATAAAAAATAAAAAAAGTACTATCTTCTTCATCTTGCTCCTCTTAGTCCCTATGATCTTTAATAATAGCATAAATCATGGTGACAATACCATAAATCATGAATAATACCAAAAGGAGTGTCAGAATATTTTTCATTTTATCTGGTGAACTATAATAATCAGATAATGTTGGTCGAGTAATAACAATAAGATTTTTAGCATTTTGCGTTGCTTGTATAGATGCTATATCTAATTGAATCAGTGTCTGCTTATATCGCTCTTTATTAAACTCAACATCACTTCTTAGTGTCTCAAATTCAAAAAGGTTTTCATTTAACTCATCACTACCTGTACCTGAAAGCTCTGAACGTACTTCACTCAACTTCTGTTTTAAACTTTGAATCTCACCTCTAAGTGTTTTAAGTTCTATACTTTGATAATTCATATACTGCTTTAAATTAGCATACTCAATCTCTTTTTGAACAAGGTTTGTCTCTAACTTAGCTAAAATTCCACTTTTTGCTTTAATATCGATAGAAGGGTCAATAGTCTTATGACTATTCTGATATGATAAAAGCTTCTCTATTGAGATTATTAATATTTTTTTATTCTCTTTCTCTTGCTGATTAATAAAGTCAAGAAGTTCATTTCCATTCTCTTTATCATACATATTTAGTTTCTCTTCAGCTTGATGAATAATATATAGCAGAATTTCTTGAGCTAACTTGGGATTTGTATGAAGAAAGGTAATATCTAATGTACCTGATAAATCATCATAAGTAATGGTTAATCGCTTTTTATATAAAGAAAAATAGTTTTCAAAAGAGGAAAAACTATACATCCTTTGTAAAAAATCTAATTTTTCACTTCTATAGTGTTGCCTTAAAAAAAACTTTTCATCTACCTTTTGAAACATTTCAGATGAATAGATAAATTTTTCTAATAATTTAGAATCTTGCATATTAGAAGAGCTTACTGGCATTAAGGCACTTAACATATCTGATGGGGTTGCGGTTGGCTTTAAATCTTTTATTAAAACTGTTGAAGAGGACTCATGTAGTTCTGTCTGCAAAAAAAGAATATAATAAGAGAAAAATAAAAAAGGGAGTAAAAAAAGAAAAAGGAATCTTGTTTTTTTTAAAAGTTTCATATAGCAGTATCCTTATTTATTAATTGTATTATACATTTTAATTGCATCATTAATATTATCAAAATAGTGCAATTTTGCCTCATGAGAAACAATACCTACATCACAGATATCACGCAGTGTTCCCATATCATGACTAACCAGTAATACATTACAACTCTCAATCTTTTTCATCAGTGCCTCTTTAGATTTTTTACGAAAACGAGCATCACCAACCGATAAAGTTTCATCAATTAAAAGATAATCAAAATCAAATGCTAAACTCAAACCAAAGGTAAGACGCGACTTCATTCCTGATGAGTAAGTTTTTATTGGCATTTCAAAATAGTCATCTAATTCAGAAAACTCTTTAACAAAATCGATTGACTTATCAATCTCTTTTTTACTTTTACCATAAATTCGACAAACAAACTTAACATTAGCACGTCCCGTCATATTATTTTGGAAACCTCCTCCTACACCCATTACCCAAGAGAAGCTTTTATCAGATATTATCTTTCCTTCATTAGGAAACTCTATTTTTCCTAACATACGCATCAGTGTTGATTTTCCAGCACCATTCTTTCCTAATATGCCTACATTTACATCAGATGGTATTGAGAAAGTACTATCTTTTAAAATATATTTTTTACCTAATGTTGTTCTAAAATACTTGGTTACATTATGGAGTTCAATCATATAGAGATAATTCCTTTTTCAAGCTTACGATACAACCAAAGACCCAGATATAAAGGGATAATTGTCCAAATAAGAATATACTGATAGTCTACAAACCAATCATCCAGAACATAAAAATAGTATCCATGCAACATCTCCATAAAGTGTGTTAAAGGATTATAATATAGTAACGCTTGTACTGCTTGTGGTAAATCTTGCATTGAATAAAAAATTGCCGAAATAAACATCAATGGAGAGAGAAGTAACTTTACAACTTTCTGAAAACTATCAAAAAAAAGACCAACAACAGCGATAAATAGACCCAAGCTAAAAGCAAACACAATTAACCAAATAAATGATACAATTACCATTCCTAGGTTTTCAACATTCATATCAAAGCCAAAATAAAATCCTACAAGTACGAAAATTACTGTAATTACACCACTCACCAGTATCTCTGTTAAGACACGAGCAATTAAAGCATCTATAGGTTTAACCTGTTTATAGGCGTATAAACCCTTATTTGCAGAAAATGCTTTTAGTGATCGATCTACAATATGTCTAAAGAGATTAAATCCAACAAACCCTAAAGTAATAAAAACATAATAATCAAAGTTAGAATTATTTCCAAATAGCATAACTTTAACCATAACAAAAATAGAAATTTGCATCAATGGTTCAAAAACAACCCAAAAGTAACCCAACTTTCCAGCAGAGAAACGTACATTAACTTCTCTTAAAAAAAGAGCATAAATAACTGATTTTTGTACTTGCCATGAGCTACGTTCAGTCAAAAACTAAAGTCTCCCATCAGCAGATCG
>JAHZJZ010000041.1 GCA_022600655.1 Campylobacterota bacterium
AAAACTAATGTGTTTTTGATTTTTACCTTTATAAGGGTAATTTTTCTAAGAACTAAAAAAACACCCCTTTATATCAATCAAACCCACCAATCAAAACCTTCTCTTCATCAACCGAAAGATAACGCCATTGACCACTCTCAATATTAAGCTCAAAACCACCAATACTAATGCGTTTCAACTCTAACACCTTTAAAGGTGTCCCAAACTTTGGGTCTTTCAAGGCTCCAAAAAGCCGACGGATATGCCGATTTTTTCCCTCATCAAGTTCTATTTTAAGTTTTGTTTTTGCTCCACCCATGCCTATTTTTTCGACTTTGGCTTTCAGTAGACCATGTTTACTCTCCACACCTTTTCTAGCCTCTGCAATATGTTCATCTGTTACATGACCCCTAACCCAAACCTCGTATAGCTTAATGCAACCCCCTGGTTTGGTCAATGTATCGCCGACTTTACCGTTGGTTGTAAACAGTAGAAGTCCTTTAGATTCTAAATCAAGCCGTCCGATGGGCATCCATCCGTCATTAAAAACCCAATCGGGCAAAAGGTCGTAAACTGTTTTTCGTCCAAGTTCATCAGAGCGTGTGACCACATAACCCTTAGGCTTATTGAGTGCTAACAGTATTTTTGAATCGTCTGTTGTTCTATTCATTGGGTGTAGTCCTTAGGTCTTTTTGATGGGAAGTGGTTAATAAAAGTTGATTTTTAGATTGTATCTATAAAACCCTAGAAATTAGCATTTTATAGATACAATTTCACAAATCATTAAAGGATACAGACACATGAAACTCTTAATCTTTGGTGTTGTTTTTCTCATTGTATTTTCACTGCTAAGTTTCTATATCATTAAATGGTTTATCAATAAGCTACACATTGATGAAAAGTACAAACACTATTTCAAAATCTTTTTAATTATCAACTTGATAGGTGTTGTTGGGTATATCTATGCACGGTACAATCCCAATATGCCCAATTGGATATACCTGTTGCTTTCACTACCTATAGGGGTAATTTTTCTTACTTTTACTACAGCAGTTATTTATAATATAGCACAGTTTTTTATAACTAAAGCTCCTCTCTCAAACCAACGAAGAGAGCTTTTTAAAAAGGGACTTGATTACTTCTCTTTAGCAACGGTATTGGGGCTTAGTGGTAGAGCGATGTATGAAGCTAAATTTATAGAGTTAGAGAAAGTAGATATTAAAATCAAAAATCTAAAAGAACCGTACTCTATTGTTCAACTAAGCGACATACATATCGGAGGTATCATTGACCAAGCGTTTATAAAAGACTTGGTAAAACGAACCAATGCACTGAGTCCTGACTTGGTAGTAATTACAGGGGATTTGGTGGACATTGCATTAGAGTACGCCACTCCTGCTTTAAATGAGCTAAAAGGGTTAAAGAGCAAATATGGAACCTATTTTATAGTAGGAAATCATGAGTATCTACATGATTTTGAAGAGATTATCGTAGCTGTTAATGCGTTGGGTATTAAGACCTTAGAGAATGAAAGTGTCTATATCGGAGAGATGGGAAAAGGGTTTAATTTAGCAGGTGTCTATGACCACTTTGGATACAGAGTTGAGCATCATGAACCTGACTTAAAAAAGGCTCTTTTAGCATGTGACACCAACTCTCCTACCGTGCTGTTGGCACATCAACCACTGTTTATAAATGAGGTCAAAGATGGTGTTGATTTGGTCTTAAGTGGTCATACCCATGGTGGTCAATTGTATCCATTTAGAGCTTTGGTTAAAATCGTACAGCCTTACTTAGCAGGGCTTTACCAACACAATGAAAAGACACAGATTTATGTCAACAGAGGAACAGGATTTTGGGGTCCACCGATGAGATTGGGTGCTAGTAGTGAGATAAGTTATATTACGCTCTCTTAAGGCTTCCCACTGGCTTTTATCTCTTTCAAAATAGCCTCAATCTGTCGCCGATGTACTATCTGATGTACAACACCGAGAACAGACCACTGCTTAGGGTTAAACTCACCAAACCAAGGGTGTTTTGAGGTGTTGTCTATGTATATATTTTCAATATTTTTTTCCAATTTTTCCCGATAAGTAGATAAAAATATCTCAAACTTTTTTACAACATCTTCATCTATCTCTTTGTAGGGTTTAACATCTTCTATTTTGACATGTTTGTTAAGTTTTTTCCCTCTACTTAAAATAGGAATACGAACCTGTAAAGCACTACCAACGATGAAAAGATGCTCTATTACCATCGCGACAGAGTAGTACCGTGAATTGTCTTCTAGTCCAAAAAGCTTAGGAACCAATACGCGTCTGAAGAGTTGTTCTTGATTAAGTGTAGAAGAGAGTTGTATGATTTTTTGCCCCTCTTTATCATAGATATCCCAAGCCTTTTCCCAAGATAGTAAACGGTTTAGTAGAGGAAAAAGAAAATGTTTGGCTAGAGAGCGTCTAAACGAAGACAGTCCTGCACCTGATTCTCCTAACTCCTTGATAATCTCTTGTGAATCTTGTTGGG
>JAHZJZ010000042.1 GCA_022600655.1 Campylobacterota bacterium
TCTATGGTGATTCAGAGGGAACTATCCATAAAGTTTATGATAAAGAGTTAAAACGGGAAGTTACTCAGTTTAAAAGCCAAAGCAGTAGAGATACCTATATCAATGGTGCTAAAAAAGGTAAAAAAGCTTGGAGTAATAAAAGTGAAAAAACCATAGAGTGGACACTTAAATACACAGAGAGCTTTGTTGTTATGGTAAGTGTTAAGACACTTGATGGATACAGAAACCTTATTTATACCTCAGGTAATGAAAACGGTAATTTATATTTTGGACTAGGCGAAGATATGGTTGATGGTGAGTGGAATACCATAACCAGAGACCTAGAGCGTGATTTACGTCGTTATGAACCTACTAACAGCATACTCTCTGTTAATGCTTTTATCATCCGTGGAAGTGGTAAAATAGGCAAAGTTGAATTACTGAAGTCTAAAGTTCAAGAGCCAAAAAAAATAAAAACTCAACCGACTGTTTCACCTTCTCTAAGCGTTAAAAAAAGTGAAAAAGAGCTTCTAAAAGAGCCTCAAACTGTTGTTAAAAAAGAGAATACACCTCAGATAAAACTCAACAGAGGTGAACTGCTTTATCATAAACTAGGTGAGCCATTTTTTGATCCGGGTATGGTAGCTAAAGATAGTAGTGGAGAACCATTAAGTGTAGAAAAACTTGGAGAGGTCAACATCAATAAAGTAGGACGCTATGTTTTAACCTATATGGCAACAGATGAGAAGGGCAATACGACCATTAAAACAAGAGTGGTTATGGTCTATAAGTCAGGTATCGCTGAACAGAAAAAAAAGAGTACCCCAACTCCCCAAGATATTGAAGAGGAAGAAGATGAGTTCCTCTCTCTTCCCCCTTTAACAGAACACGAAAAAGTAAAGCAGGTAGAGAGTCTTGAAAAAATAAATCAAGAGCAAGAGGAGATGTTAGACTTTTTTGACTAACAGACTATCTTTGTGTTACTTTAAAAGCCTCTCCAACAGCTTTAATAAATGAACTTCTCACCGCTCCCTCTTCAAGTGCCGCGTAAGCAGCAGCTGTGGTTCCCCCTGGACTCATAACAGAATCTTTTATAATTGCTGGATGCTCTGAGGCGATGAGTGGAGCAAATCCTTTAAACAGAGAGTTGGTGACACCTATGGCATCAGGTCGTTTCATTCCCTCTTTAACCAAACCATCCATCATCGCTTCTGCTACGAGTGTCAGTAGGGCAGGACCCGAACCAGCAATGGCTGTAGCAATATCAATCTCTTTTTCACTGCTTACCCAAAAGGTATCACCAATTTTTGAAAAAATAGCAAGAGCCTCCTTTTTTTTAGACTCATCACCACTCATTACATTGGTCGAAGCCCCAAATTTAGCAGCCACATTTGGCATAATGCGTACCACATTTTCAGCATCGATACTATGACGTAGTGCGTCAATGGTTGAACCAGCTAAAACAGAGTAGAGGGTATTGGCTTTACCTTTGAGTTGTTTCCCTACATTTTCAAGAGCATAAGGCTTGACAGCAAGAATAATATTTTTTCCTGTTATATCAAAACCGTCTAACGGATAAATCTCTGCACTGAACGTCTCTTTGATGCTTTCTAATTTTGAGATATCTCTGGCTACAAACTCTAAAGTATAACTATCTTTTAATCCCTCTGCAATTGCCATAGCCATCGACCCTGGCCCAATAATTGTAAGTGTCAAATTTTTTCCTCATTTTATAACATTTTTCACGATTATAGCAAAATATAATAGAGTTTGAGGTATTATAATCCATTAAATTTCGGGTTGCAATACCCCCGTACAATAAGGTTATTATATGTTTCAAAATTATAAAAAGAGTTTGTTAGTTGTTCTTGTACTAATATTTACAGTAGGGTGTAGTGATAAAGATGCCGTTAAAGAGTATGATAAACCAGCACTCTATTGGTACAAAAACATTATTAAAAGTGTTGCCTCATCAAACTTTGATAAAGCAGACAACTACTATATCTCTTTAAGAAGTGAGCATATGCGTTCACCACTCCTACCTACAGCTACCATGATATTAGCTCAGGCTCATATGGAAGATAAGTCATATTTGATGTCAGACTACTACTTAGATGAGTATCTTAAAAAGTATGCATCTGGAGAGAAGGTAGAACAGGCTAAGTTTTTAAAAATTAAAGCAGCTTTTTTAGGAGTTAAAGATATTAATAAAGACCAAAAGTTGATGATAGATACACTGAATGATGTAGAAGCATTTATCAAAACTTATCCAAACTCTAAATATAGACCAACTGTAGATACACTAAAGGTACGATTACATATGGCACAGTATATGCTCAATGAAAACGTGGCTAGACTCTATGACCGTATTGGTAAAGATAAAGCAGCCGCACTCTATCGTGAAAAAAATGCCAACTCAGTACTTAATACCACCGATATTGAAGCCCCAAAAGAGGGTTTTCTTGATAGAATTTTTAACTAAAGGATTCCACTTTAATGCAACTTAGTAATTATGACCCATTCCCTACGCAACTCCCTATCATTATAGAGGATAATCTTTTTTTATATCCTTTTATGATTAGCCCTGTGTTTTTAACCGAACAAGAAGATATTGATGCAGCGACCTATGCTATGGAGAAGAATGCTCTACTCTTTATGACCACAACCAAAGAGGGACATGAGGGGTCTAGAGAAGAGGATAATGTAAACCCTGTAGGTGTTATTGGTTCTATTATGCGTAAAGTCCATATACCTGATGGTAGAGTTAAGATTCTCTTTCAAGGTTTAGCCAAAGGAGAGCTAGGCTCACCTATAGAAGAGATAAATCTTGAAGAGGGGTTAAACTTTAAAAGTGCAATGATTAACTTGATTGAAAATGACGCTTATGAGGAGTTACGTGTTCATGCGTTAATTGGTGTACTCAATGAGAAGTTAAAATCACTCTCTAAAGTCAACAATAGTATCCCCTCAGATTTACTTAAAACCATAGCCGAAACTGATGAACCTTATCGTATCGCTGACTTGGTCTCTTCTCTTCTAAAGCTTACCAAAACACAAGCTTATGATATCTATCACGAGCAAAATATAGAACAGCGTTTAATGCAGTTGATTGATTTGATTGTTGGTGAGATGGAGTCTGCTAAAGTACAAAAAGAGATTCGTTCTAAAGTACATACAAAAATAGAACAGACCAACAAAGAGTACTTTTTAAAAGAGCAGATAAAAGAGATTAACAAAGAGCTAGGGGTTGATGCCCAAAGAGAAGAGGAGATTGAGGAGTTTCGTGAAAAATTAGAAACACTCAAACCTCATATCAATGATGATATTCATAAAGAGGTAGCCAAGCAGATTGATCGCTTCTCACGAATGCATCCAGATAGTGCCGATGCCAATCAGATACACTCTTACTTAGAGTGGATTTTTGAACTCCCTTTTGGTGAGTATACAGAGAAGCGTTTAAATGTTAGTGATGTAAAAGAGGAGTTAGACAATGATCACTTCTCTTTGACCAAACCTAAAGAGCGAATTGTAGAGTTTTTCTCTGTTCGAGAATTAGCTGAAAAACGGGGTGTCTCACTAGAAGACAATACAGGGGCTATACTCTGTTTTGCAGGTCCTCCAGGTGTAGGTAAAACCTCATTGGCTAACTCTATTGCTCATGCTTTGGCTCGTCCTTTGGTACGTATTGCTTTGGGTGGATTAGAAGATGTTAACGAGCTTAGAGGTCACAGACGAACTTATGTGGGTGCAATGCCTGGTCGTTTGGTTCAAGGGCTGATTGATGCAAAGAGTATGGATCCTGTGATTGTTCTTGATGAAATCGATAAAGTGGGAAGAAGCCATAGAGGTGACCCTACAGCTGCACTTTTAGAGATACTAGATCCTGAACAAAATAGTAAATATAGAGACTACTACCTAAACTTTGACATCGATTTAAGTCGGGCTATATTTATCGCAACAGCCAATGATGTAGGACGTATTCCTGCACCTTTGCGTGATAGAATGGAGTTTATCGCTGTCAACTCTTATACCCCTAATGAGAAGTTTGAGATAGCAAAGCAGTATCTGATTCCTCAAGAGTTGAAAAAACATGCCTTACAGAGTGATGAGATTGAAATCGATGAAGATGCATTGAAGTTACTCATTGATGAGTATACCAGAGAGCCTGGTGTACGTGGCTTACGTCGTAAAATCGCCACGTTGATGCGAAAGAGTGCAACAGCTCTTCTAATAGATTCTGATATGGAAAAAGTGACCATCAATATAGAAAACCTACCCGAGTTTGCCGATAAAAAAGTTTTTGAAGTCTCTGTCATTGATGATGAACCACAAGAGGGTGTTGTTAATGGTTTAGCGTGGACAGCTGTGGGTGGTGATGTGCTAACCATTGAAGCGATTAAGATAAAAGGTAAGGGCATTGTTAAACTAACAGGTAGTCTGGGTGATGTGATGAAAGAGTCAGCTCATATCGCTTTTTCGGTGATTAAAATTTTGATTGATAGTGGTAGAATTGAGATAGACGATAAGCTTATCCCCAAAGTGGCTAATGATAAAAGCGTAAGTCCAAGTGATGTCTATAAACGTTATGACCTACACCTGCATGTCCCAGCTGGTGCAACACCAAAAGATGGACCAAGTGCTGGAATTACCATGGCTGTTGCTATTGCGTCTATTTTATCAGAACAGAAAGTTGATAACCAAATTGCTATGACAGGTGAGTTAACCTTGACAGGCAAAGTTTTACCAATTGGTGGATTAAAAGAGAAGCTTATTGCAGCGTATAAAGCAGGAGTAACCAAAGCATTGATTCCTGAAAAAAATTATGAGAGAGACTTGGAAGATATCCCTATGGAAGTTCAAGATGCTGTTAAGATTATCTCAGTTAGTACCATAGAAGAGGTGTTAAAAGAGGCATTAGTTTAGCCTCTTACTATTTTTAATAGTGTTTTTGCAGTGAGTATCGAATAGCCTCAATTAGTTTATCTTCAGTTATGGGTTTAACTAAAAAAGCATCAGCTCCTGAAGTTTTAGCTTTTTTCTTATGTAAATCATTTGATGATATGGCGATGGTAGGTACCTTTTCCAGTGTCTTGTCA
>JAHZJZ010000043.1 GCA_022600655.1 Campylobacterota bacterium
AAAACCTGATTTTTATGTGGGATGGATGATATTCTTTATCTCTTTAATCATCTTGCAGTCTCTGGTTTTAGAGTTTGAACAAAATGGAAAAGTGGGTATAGAGCTTAGAATGTTCCTTTTACCCTATATCGGTAAAGCTGGTCTATGGCTTTTTTGGCTTTTAACTTTTATGATATCGTTGGCTCTTCTACTTGATGAAATTCCAGATACAGAAAAAGTCAAGAGGAGTCTAAATGGAGTCTATAGTTATATATTAGATAACATTAAAAAAGTCACCTCTCAAATAGAAAATCCTTTTTTTGATAAAAAAAGCACAGAGGTAATGACCACACTTGTATCTAGCCAAGGGGGAAGACGTAGAAAAAAAGAACCTACGACAGTAAAAACAAAGTCTCTAAAAAAGATAACCCATAAAAAAAGAGCAGAGAAAAAAGCACCAATTAAAAAGATAGCTAAAAAAACAACAGTAGTAGACGATGATATCTTATCAGACCGTCCAATTAACGATATCGAAAAAATTGCACCATTAGAGCAAGAAGAGGTTATAGAGTCTTTACCTGATGAGCATGAGTCTACTATTAAAATTGTAGAGGAGTTAAAGCTTAACCGTGAATTGATGGATCAGTTAGAAAAAGGTGAAGTTGAAGAGCCAGAAGATTTTGAACTCCCTTCATTAGACTTCTTAGAAAAAGCACCTAAGAGTTCAAAGAAAATCAATGAAGAGGAGATAGACCGAAAGGTTCATGAACTTTTAGAGAAGTTAGGACAGTTTAAAATTACAGGTGAGGTGATGGATATCTACACAGGTCCACTGGTAACCACATTTGAGTTTAAACCTGCTGCCAATGTCAAGGTTTCTAAAATTCTTAATTTACAAGATGACTTAGCCATGGCTTTACGAGCAGAGACCATTCGTATACAAGCTCCGATTCCTGGACGTGATGTGGTAGGAATAGAGATTCCAAATGAGAGTTTTGATACCATCTACCTACGTGATATTTTAGAAGGAGAGATATTTACCACTTCTAAATCTCCACTTACCATTGCTTTAGGAAAAGATATTGTAGGAAACCCATTTGTAACAGACCTGAAAAAGCTTCCTCACCTGCTTATAGCTGGTACTACAGGTTCGGGTAAGTCTGTAGGGATTAATGCGATGATACTCTCACTACTTTATAGAAACGACCCTGATAATTTAAAGTTGATGTTAATTGACCCTAAAATGTTAGAGTTTTCTATCTATAATGATATACCACATCTGATTACTCCTGTCATTACCGATGCAACCAAAGCGATAGCTGCTCTATCTAATATGGTAGGAGAGATGGAGCGTCGATATAAGTTAATGGCTGAAAACAGAACCAAAAATATAGATAACTATAATGAAAAGATTAAAAAGAGTGGTGGTGAAGCGATGCCATTTATTGTTGTCATTATAGATGAGTTAGCTGACTTAATGATGACAGGTGGTAAAGAGGTAGAGTACTCTATAGCTCGTTTAGCACAGATGGCAAGGGCTTCAGGTATTCACCTCATTGTAGCAACACAGCGTCCAAGTGTTGATGTCGTTACAGGTCTTATTAAAGCCAATCTTCCTTCACGACTCTCTTATAGAGTAGGACAGAGAATTGACTCTAAAGTTATTTTAGATGCCTTAGGTGCAGACTCACTACTGGGTCGTGGTGATGCACTCTTTACCCCTCCAGCAGCTAATGGTTTAGTAAGACTTCACGCTCCATGGAACTCTGAAGAGGAGATAGAGGAGATAGTAGAGTTCTTAAAAGCACAACGTGAACCAGAGTATGATGAACGATATTTGGTTAAAGAAGATGCTGCCTCTTTGGTTGGTAAAGGTGTTGTTGGAGAACTTGATGAGCTGTATGAACAGGCTAAAGAGGTAATTTTAACGGATCAAAAAACCTCTATCTCGTATCTGCAACGAAAGTTACAAATTGGTTATAACCGTTCAGCAAATATCATTGAACAGCTTCAAGAGATGGGTGTACTCTCAGCTCCTAACAATAAAGGTCAAAGGGATATCTTACTCTAAATCAGAGACTTTTTTATAACTCTCTGTTCCTTTTTCAAACACCAAACTGTTATAATATATTTCTCTTCTTTCCACTCTATGAAACTACCTTGTAACCGAACTACACAAACACGATAAATACTTAGCTTGTCGTGGTAGTTAAAGTAACAATATAACTCTTATTAGTATAGAATATGTCAAAATTTATTTTAACTAATAGGAGACATATATGTCATTACTAGCAGATTATAAAGCACACACAGCCGAGCGTGCAGAACTAGGTGTTCCACCACTAGCATTAACAGCAGATCAGGTAGCTGATTTAGTCGAATTACTTAAAGCAAGTCCAATTGCTGAGGCAGACTATGCAATGGAGCTTTTTACGCAAAAAGTACCAGCTGGTGTTGATGATGCAGCGTATGTAAAAGCAGCATTTTTAAATGATATTGTTCAAGGTAATGTTACTTGTGATACTATTAATCCAGTACAAGCAACAGAAATTTTAGGAACAATGCTAGGTGGATTTAATGTGGCTCCTCTTGTAGAGGCACTGACTTCAAGCGACTCAGCAGTAGCAGAGTCTGCAGCGTCTGAGCTTAAGAACACACTTCTTGTTTATGATTCATTTAATGATGTTAAAGCACTTATGGACGAAGGTAACGCTTTGGCAAAAGAGATTGTTGAGTCTTGGGCAAATGCAGAGTGGTTCTTTAACAAACCAGAGATGGAAAAAGAGATTACTGTAACTGTGTATAAAATCCCTGGTGAGACCAATACAGATGATTTATCTCCAGCTTCTGAAGCGTTTACGAGAGCCGATGTTCCATTACATGCGAACTCTTTCTTGATTAACAGAATGGACAATCCATTAGATACAATGAAAGAGCTTAAAGAGAAGGGTCACCCTTTAGCGTATGTTGGTGATGTTGTAGGTACGGGTTCAAGTAGAAAATCAGGTATCAACTCGGTTCAGTGGCATATGGGTAGAGATATTCCAAACATTCCTGGTAAAAGAACGGGTGGTATTGTTCTTGGAGATATTATTGCACCAATCTTCTTTAACACAGCAGAAGATTCAGGATGTATTCCTATTCAAGCACCAGTTGGTAAACTTGAAACTGGCGATGTAATCACGGTTAAGCCTTTTGATGGTGTAATCGAGAGAGGTGGAGAGGTGGTATCTGAGTTTAAAATTGAGCCAAACACACTTCCAGACGAAATGAGAGCTGGTGGGCGTGTACCACTTATCATTGGTAAAGGTTTGACTGCAAAAGCAAGAGAAGCACTTGGTATGGATGCTGGAGATATTTTCATGACTCCTGATATTCCAGCAGATAACGGTAAAGGGTTTACGCTTGCTCAAAAAATGATTGGTAAAGCGTGTGGAATTGAGGGTGTTAAACCTGGTACCTACTGTGAGCCAATAGCAACAACGGTTGGTTCTCAAGATACAACTGGACCAATGACAAGAGATGAGGTTAAAGATTTGGCTGCTCTTAGCTTTGGTGCTGATATGACCATGCAGTCTTTCTGTCACACAGCTGCTTACCCAAAACCAGCCGATATTAAACTTCAGCATACACTTCCAGAGTTCTGGACAAGTAGAAAAGGTTTCATTCTTAGACCAGGTGATGGTGTTATCCACTCATGGTTAAACCGTCTTTGTCTTCCAGATACAGTAGGAACAGGTGCAGATAGTCACACAAGATTCCCAATAGGTATCTCATTCCCTGCTGGTTCTGGTCTTGTTGCATTTGCAGGTGTTACAGGTATGCTACCTCTTACGATGCCTGAGTCTGTTCTTGTAAGATTTTCAGGTGAAATGCAACCAGGAATCACACTTAGAGATATGGTAAATGCTATTCCTCACCAAGCGATTAAAGATGGTCTTTTAACGGTTGCTAAAGCTGGTAAGAAAAACATCTTCTCTGGTAGAGTTCTTGAAATCGAAGGTTTAGAGCAACTTAAGTGTGAGCAAGCGTTTGAGCTAAGTGATGCTTCTGCTGAGCGTTCAGCTGCTGCGTGTACGGTTTACCTTGACAAAGAGCCTATCATTGAGTACCTAGAGTCAAATATTGTTCTTATCGAAGAGCTTATTAATCAAGGTTACGAAGATGCAAACACACTTCAAAGAAGAGCTGATAAGATGAGAGAGTGGATTAAAAACCCAGAACTTCTTAAAGCTGATGCAGATGCAGAATACGCTGCTGTTATCGAGATTGATATGAACAAAATTACAGAGCCAATCTTAGCATGTCCAAATGACCCAGATGATGTTAAAACACTTTCTGAAATTCATGAAGCAGGTCTAAGAACAGAGATTGATGAGGTATTTGTTGGTTCTTGTATGACAAACATTGGTCTTTTCCGTGCAAATGCAGAGGTACTAAGAGGCGAAGGTGCTGTTAAAGCTAAACTTTGGATTTGTCCTCCAACAAAAATGGATGAGAAGACTCTTCAAGAAGAGGGTTACTACTCTGTATTTGGTATGGCAGGAGCTAGAACAGAGGTTCCAGGTTGTTCACTCTGTATGGGTAACCAAGCTGCTGTTGCACAAAACGCATGGGTATTCTCAACATCGACAAGAAACTTTGACAACAGACTTGGTAAAGGTTCACAGGTTTATCTTGGTTCAGCAGAACTTGCTGCTGTTGTTGCACTTAAAGGTAAATTACCAACGGCTGCTGAGTATGCAGAGATTGTTGCTGATAAAATCAAACCAGAGATGACAGATGAGATTTATAAGTATCTTAACTTTAATCAAGTTTCTAAAGAAGAGTTAGAGGCTATGGTTGGGTAGTCCTCTTTGACTGCTACTTTTTCGACAAGGTTTTTGCCTTGTCGATTTTCTTTTTTCTTTAAAAAAATATTTTTTAGTTATAATTCATATAAAATGGAGAAAATTTAATGAATGAGAGATTTAAGTTTGATGTATATAAACATGAAAAAATTGAGGTTTTTAGTGACTATATTGAAAAATATAAAAGTGATAACCCCGAAGATTTAGCTGAAGATATTTTGCATCATCTTAATATTGTTTTTTATCAAATAGAAAATGTGAAATTAAATCCATATAAGAATCCAAATCCACATATGGTTATAGAATATACTATAGAGCTTTAATTCATATCGCTTATTCCATTCCCATCCACGCATACGAGAGTAACAATAACAAAAGTTAACACTCCAATATTAATATCTTTTTGATATAATTGAGTTAAAAGGAGTTGAAAATGTATAAAGTTACTCTAGAAATAAACAGTTCAATTTATGAACATATTATGTTTTTTCTTGAAAATCTTCCTGAAAATTTAGTTAATATAAAACAAGAAATTAGAACAAAAAAACTTACAGAAGGCTTTTTAAAT
>JAHZJZ010000044.1 GCA_022600655.1 Campylobacterota bacterium
ATATAAGCATAGATTTTCCCATGCTTCTCATCAAACCCACAGGCTAAAGTGCTGGTGTTAATTTCACTCTCCGAGATTGTCATAGCATTAGCTATATCAATAGTTATTTCCTCTTCAGGAATTGTATATTTGATATCAATAGAGGGTCTATAGTGTATCCCTCCACCTTGATTACCATAACCTAAGTCAAAAACCATAATTTGTGAATCTCTACCCCTTGGGAGTTCTGTTGGACCCTTAATTTTAAAAATGGCTTTTCTTTTAGAGAGTTGAGATTGAAGCTTCTCTTTTTCTGTACTGTTAAAGTTCCAGTGACTCCAGATTCCTTGTGTTAGTTGCTCTGAAGGGATACTTGTTCCTAATACTTGAATATCTTTAGCACTGTGTACTTGGTTAAAATCTTTAATATCTGCAATACTTTTTGGGTCTAAAATAGAGAGTGACCACTCACCATACTTTTCAATTTTTGCTGAGACACGATTTAGAGGATATAAAGAGACATGAGCATCAATGATAATTGCATTTTCAGGAATACTGCTTAAGTCAAATTCCATTACTCCGTAAGAGATACCTCGACCTTCACTGACACCAATTTTTAATGAGTTAACACCAAAATGTCCGCGGTTGGCTTCTGGTGACTTTTCTGAAACATATCCTACATTAGAGCTAAGAGGAAAGATGGTTCTTGAAAATTCATTATCTTCTAAGAGGGTTCTAAACTTTACTTTAGGAGCAATGGCTGATTTGGTGTGACTTAGCTTATGTACGGCTCGAATATAGTAAAAGTACATGGTTCCACTTTTAAGATTTTCATCAACAAATTCACGACTAGAGGTAATACCTACTAAAGAGGAGTCATTACATGCCATTTTATTGTTAAGGTTTTTATAAATCTCAAAATATATTTCAGAATCTTCTGGGTATTCCCAACTAAGTTTACAGCTATTTGAGTCAAAGGAGTCAAGATGGAAGTTCTCAACACGTTTAGGTGCATGTTTACTGTAATTTTTCGCTTCACTTAAGGCGTAAAGAAGTGCAGGTATATTTTCACTAATAGACTCAGACATATTTTGCATATAATCTGGAATATTTCGTGTACCAACCTCTACTACAGCAGCTAGAATACCTTTAGAGTAGTAGTACTCACGACCACTACCCGAAATGAGTTTCGTAGGTGGTTTCCCTCGGTTAATTCCATACTTTCGTCCAGTGACTTTATGAATATGGTAGTTCATATTGGCACAAAGCGTATTAAGGTCAGTCCCTTCAACCTCCATCTCATGGTTAAATTTATGAGCAGGGAAAAATACGTTTCCTTGAGAGTGATAATCTAAAGCGATGGTTATATTGTCATGTTTATCTACAAACTCTTTAATGGCTCTTGTCTCAGGTTCTGAGAAAGGTTTTGGACCACTATAGACATTTGAACTGGTGTTTTTAGAGGGTTGATACCCTATAGAGAAGTTACGGTTAAGGTCTACTCCATAGGTTCCATCACTATTTTCCCTTCGGTTTTTTCGCCAAAATGAGAAGTGTGTTCTACTGTATTCAAATCCATCTGGGTTTAGACATGGAACTAAATAGAGTGTATTGTAGCTTAGTGTTGTAAGTATCTCGGGGTTGTTTTTATAGTTCTTTAGAAGATAATCTATAAATTCAATACCCAGTTCATTCCCAATCCATTCACGAGCATGAACGGTACCTGTAAATAGCAGTGCTGGTTTCAGATGAGCATAAGCAACATTAAGTGAGATAGTGGCTAAAAGTATATCTCTCTTTTCCCAACTTTTTCCGATACTCTTGATACTAATGATATCAGGATAGTTTTTAGCACACTCAAAAAGAAAGTCGCAACTCTCTTGATAAGATTTATATTGTTGTTTCATATAAGAATCCCCTTTTTATGAAGCAAAGTTTAACTCAAAACGTGTGAGTTTAATTAAAAAAATTTAGTGGATTTTAACAAGTTGTTGCATAATTTCCCCTTTGATGTTATAAAACAAAGGGGAGAGGAGGTGAAAGGAATATTATGATTCGGTAGTTAGTAGAGTCTCTTTGTGGTTATTCCACGCTTCAACAATTTTTTCTGTTAGCTTCTCATCAATACTTTTAACATCTTCTAAAACTCTTGGTTCTACTTCTAAAATAGCCACAATCTCTGCATGACTATAAACTGATAAGATTTTTTCTAGTTTTTTCTTTCCTAAACCTTTGATTGAAAGAAATAGTGCTTCTAGCTCTTCATCACTAATCTCAATCTCATGTGTTGACTCATCACCACTCGCTTCTGGTGCTAACTCATCTTTAAGAGCAGGAACCTTCATTGACTTGATGCTTTTAAGTGGGAATCTATCTTGGTAGTTCCACTTTTCACTTGGCCACTCTTCAAATGTTCTCTCTTTAACGTCAAACATTTTATATTCAGAGTCAAGTTCATGTAAGAACACTTCTCCTCCACCATACATTTTTTTCTTGGTTCCAAAGTAAGCACCATCGTATGAAGCATTATATTGACCAAAAGTAATATGTCTCATGGTTCTTAATAAATCAGGAGAAACTTTTCCTAACTCTTCCCAGTTGAACATTGGCATATGTGGTTTTCTAAATCGTCCTTCACTTAGGCTCCACATGAGGTATTGACCAATCCAATCTCTGATGTAAGGGAAAGCAGCAAAAGCAGTAGCACACTCTAAAATTCTTACTTTTCCATCTTTACCATAAGCAACATCACATGCCCAGTACTCAGCATTGGCAGCTTTTGAAACTTTTACAGCAAGGTCTAGAACATTTTTAGGAACGTTCATGTAGTCCATCTCTCCACCTTGACTTGTGTTGGTTAACCACTCACCTTCAGGGGCTCTTCTCCAGAATGCACATACTGGTTTGTGACCAATAAGCATTACACGAATGTCAGCTTCCATTGGAACAAAATCTTGGAAATACATTGGATGGTATTTTTTATCTGCATAAAGCTCTTTTGCTTCTTTGTATGAGTCAACTTTATGAACAAAGTATCCACCATAGTTTGATGGTCCATATGATTTTTTAACGATTTTTGGATATTCCGTTTTTTGTAAAAATTTGTCTGCATTTGGTCGGTTATAATAGATATATGTTTTTGGAATTGGCAGATCATATTTCCATGCAAATCGTGTTACATTCTCTTTTGATTTATTTGAAAACTGTGTATCAAGTGAAGGGACAAATCGTACATTTGGTAAAGCACGTGCGATTTCTCTAAATGTCTCATATGCTGTTGCTGGTACGTTTCCGATAAGTACATCAATCTTTTTTCTTTTAACCTCTTTAATAAATCTATCTTTATCATCGCCCCAATGATACGTTACTGTTTCAATCTTGTTTGGCCATCCCTTAAAGTTTGAGTGGTCGAAAAATCTTAATACGTAATCAAGATATAAAAATCCTAGTTTTGGTAATTTCTTGTTGCTTAGTCCCATTCTGTGTCCCTTATGTGTGTTCTGTTTATTGGGTAGTTTTGTATCACTACACTTGTTATTGTGAAAAATTC
>JAHZJZ010000045.1 GCA_022600655.1 Campylobacterota bacterium
ATAAACTTATCGGTTTTCTCTTCAAAAAATCGCATTCGCTCTTTGCCTTTTGGCATGGTGGTACGCAACGCTCTCATCTCTTTTAAAAAACCTCCAATTGTAGAGGGAATCAGTTTTTCAATATAGGCACGCAGTCGCTTTGCTAAAGCAGGAGATGCACCACCAGTCGAGATAGAGATGGTTAAATCTCCTCGTTTAATATATGAGGGGAAAATAAAATCACAATAGTCTGTATTGTCCACAGAGTTTACCAAAACTCTTGAACTTCTACTCTCTTCATAAATTGCTTTATGTAGCATTACTGTATCGGTAGCCACAATGACAATATCAAATCCGTCAATATCACCCTGCTCATAAGCTCGTTGCTCTATCACAATAGTATGCTCTGTCGCAAAGGCTAAAAAGTCATCAGAGACCTCTTTGCTAATCACCCTAATATCTTGAGTAAAATCAACCAATTTCTCTAACTTCTCTAAAGCGATATATCCACCACCTACGAGCAAGATTTTTCGATTCTCAAGGCTAAAATATGCAGGGAAAAATGACACTATTTACTCCCCTCTAGCAGTGCTAACTTTGCTTTAAAAGTAGTGATACAGTCACTACACTCTTTTACAGTATTGGTCTCAACAATAATATGCAATGCTTCAAGATTAAGTATCTTAAGTTCATTCTTCTCAATATGTATAATACTCGCTTTTTTAAACTTAGTAATAATACGAGAGAAGGTCTCAGGAGTCAAATTTAAAATGGCAGCTATCTCATTGTTTCGTAATCGATTAAAAATAGAGAGCTTCTCAATCATCAAATCTGCCACTTTCGCTTCAGAAGATAAAATCGTCTCCTTATGTACCAATGAGGAGAGCATCATTACCTTACCTGTGAGTGAGCGAATCAAACCTAACGCAAACTCTTTATTTTCAAGATACTTATAGACCTTATCAAAATGTAACAGTCCCATCGTACCATTAGTAATAAACTCACAAGTGGCAGGAAACGGTTGCTTTTCAAAACAAGCATACTCACCAATCGTATCAGGAGCATTCATCCGTTTTATCTGAACTTGTGTCCCTTTTGGAGAGGTTTTAAAGAGTCGTACACTTCCATCTAATAAGATATAGAGATAGTCACTCTCATCTCCCTCATAAAAAACAATACTGTTTTTCGTAAATTTTTTAACATAAATACTGCTCTGAAGCTCTTTATGAAACCTCTTGTCTAAGTCAGTAAACATTGGAATATCTTGCAACTCTATCATTAATTTACCTTACCCTATTTTATTATCTTTTCTTATCCATTATACTCTATATTTATCAAATGCGACTATAAATGTGACTCTTATATTCACTGTTTATCCTCAAACCATGTTAGTTGCTCTCGTAACTTGACCACTTCACCCACCACAATCAATGCAGGAGTGGGTAAATCTTTCGCTAACTCCCAAATGGTCTCAAGTGTACCGATAACTGTTTTTTCATACTTGGTTGTTCCTCTACTGATAACGGCGACAGGGTAATCTTTTGGTTTTCCAATCTCCATAAGCTTTTTACTAATGATTTTTAATCGATGTAATCCCATTAAAAAGATAATCGTATCATCACTTTTATAGTTCTCCCAAGGAATCTGTGAATGGTCTTTGTTTTTAGACTCATGTCCTGTAACAACTCTAAATGAGACCGTAACCCCACGATGGGTTACAGGGATTCCTGCATATTCAGGCACAGCAATCGCTGAAGTAATACCAGGAATAAACTCAAACTTTATATCTCGTTCATACAGATATATCCCCTCTTCTCCCCCTCGTCCAAAAACAAAAGGGTCTCCTCCTTTAAGACGAACCACCGTTTTATGTTTCAATGCACTTTGGTAAATCACCTCATTAATCTCCTCTTGAGGAAGACTATGATGTTTATCCTCTTTACCCACATAGACAAACTCACATCCATCTTTTGCCTCTTTAAGTATGTCAGGGTTTGCCAACCTATCATAAATAATGACATCTGCCTCTTTCACCACTCGTAGAGCCTTAATCGTCAATAAATCAATATCTCCTGGACCTGCCCCTGTTAAATATACCTTTCCCATTACCTCATCTCCTTATTTCTGTTTTCTAAATAACACGATGGGTCTTCAGCCCAAATATCTCCATGAATTGCATACGCCCTACTTCTTGAACCTCCATTACAGATTTCCAAATATCGGCACTGCTCACACTTTCCTGTTAAAACTCTAGGGTGAACCCTTAGCTTTTGTAATAACTCTGTAGGTTCATCTGTCCATATATCTGAAAAATCTTGCATCAATATATTGCCCACAATACTTGGGAAAAATGGGTCAGGTTTAACATTGCCCTCACTGTCAATATTGAGCAATTTTCGCCCTGCACTGTTACCACCCCATGCAACCAATCGCTTCTGCATCTCATCAGCATATTCAGGATATTTTTCTGTAAACCTCTCATAAAATAGAATTGAATCCATCTCCATATTGCCTGTAACTATCTCTATATCCCTGTTGGTCTCATGATACTCAAAAGCCTTATCTAAAATATAGTTGACAGCTTTTACTCGCTGCTCTTTACTTAAATCCATTCTAAGGTTATCAAGCCCTCTACCAGAGTAGACCAAGTGGGAGAGATAGATTTTAGGAATGTTATGTTTCTCGGCCAGTTCAAAAATAAATGCCAAATCATCATAAGTATCTCTGGTCATGGTAAAGCGAATCCCCACTTTGGTTTTGCCATAACTGTTAAGCAGGTCAACAGCCCTCATCGACTCTTTAAATGAGCCTTTCAGCCCACGAAATGCATCATGCACCTCTTCACTACCATCAATGCTTATCCCTATATAGTTAAAGGTATCTAAGATGTTTTCAGCATTACTCTTTTTGACATAGAGTCCATTGGTTGAGAGATAGGTAACAATCCCAATCTCTCGACAACGCTGGGCTATCTCAAAAATATCTTTTCGTGTCAATGGTTCACCACCAGAAAAAATCAAAAACTTCACCCCATTGGCTTTAAGTTTTGGCAGTGTATCTAGTATTTTTTTAGTGCTTAAGGTATCCACAGCATCCAAATCAGCTTTGGAGTAGCAGTGCAGACAAGAGAGATTACAACGGTTGGTCAGATTCCAGATAGCGATGCTGCCATCAAGTACTCTTGCAGGAATCCCTTCCACAACTGATTTTAAAAGGTTGGAGAGTCTAAACATTACTGTTTCTCCTCTAAATCAACTTTTCCATTAGAAGCGATATTTGGATAAGGCTCTACCACCTTGGTTTTGTTTAACTCTTCTGTACCATTTACATCTGGTTTATACGACAAAATATAGTCTGTAATCGCTGTCAGATTCTCATCAGAAAGTCTAAACGATGGCATGGCATTTCTACTGTATCCCAATGCCTTAGAGACCGATGCTGGGTCGGTAATCATTGCTCTAATCTCATCAGAACTTCGCTTCGAAGCTATCTCCTCAAAATGAGGACCAAACGCCACAGCTGTTTGATGGTGACACCCCCAACAGTAAGTCTCAAAAACCTTTTTACCATCTGCAGCAACCAAAACGGTATTTAAAAGTATAAAGAGTAATAGATAGATAGTTTTACTCATAGTTCACCTCCTAAACTATAATTCTAAAAACAATCATAACACTCTTTAATTTTTTAATCCTTGATGTAAAACAAGTTCTAAAGATGCAAAACATTCTTTTCTTAATCTATATCAAACAGTGTTACCTTTCCATAGTTCAATAGAGCTTGATATACATCATGATTACACAACAAATTATTCCTTATAATTTGGCATGAATTTCTTACCCTATATAAAAGCCGTTGGTACAGGCAAAAAACGAAACCGAGACCTAACCCAAGAAGAGAGTCGTACAGCCATGAGACTGATGCTTAATGGTGAAGTGCCTCCTGAACAGGTGAGTGCTTTTCTATTGGGGTGGCGTGTTAAGGGTGAAACCATCGAAGAGTTTAGAGGAGCCATCGAAGCGTTTGATGCGTTTGTTAAACCTCATCCCATTGCCAACTCGATTGAGTTTGGCTACCCCTATGATGGCAAGGTTAAAAACCCCTATATCTTTCCTCTTATGGCTAAATACCTTCAACCGTATGGTATTCAGCTCTCGTTACATGGTGATTTGCTTCAACCTGCCAAAGGGGGAAATACCGTTAAAGAGATATGTACCAATCTACCACTAGACGACAATATCCACTTTTTTGACCGAGCCACCCATTTTAAAGAGTTACATCAACTTAGCCACATACGCAACACCTTAGGGATACGAAGCTCTTTTAATACGCTTGAAAAACTGTTGGGTATTTCGCAGAGTGATACAGCGATTATTGGAGCGTTTCATAAACCCTTTGTAGATAAATATATTGAGCTGTTTAAAGATCGGTATAAAAAGCTGATTATTATTAAAGGGAATGAGGGTACGCCTGAGATTTTCTCTAAATGTTCTATTTTTATTGTA
>JAHZJZ010000046.1 GCA_022600655.1 Campylobacterota bacterium
GTGTGCAACTCATGAATATTATGAACGTAAATTCCTCCTGCTACCAATAACATCGCAACCGTTCCAATAACGGTTAATGACTTAATTACTTTGGGTAAGGCAGCTACCAAAAACTCACCTGTTTTCTGTAGCATCTTGTTTTCACCATTACTCATGGTTACAAGTTTATAGCCAAAGTCATCCATTCTAACAATCAATGCCACAATACCATAAACACCAACCGTCGCTAAGATTGCAATGAAGGAGACCACCATTATCTGAATAGCTAAAGATTGTTCAGTCACTGTTCCTAAAGCGATAATAATAATCTCTATAGACAAAATAAAGTCCGTAAAAATTGCTGATTTTATCTTTTCGTTCTCTTCATCTAAAATCTGTGCTTCACTCTTATATTCAAAAGTGGTCTCTTTTCGTTCCTTCTCATGAGGTACAAAATACTCATATATCTTCTCAGCTCCTTCATAAGCCAAATAAATCCCACCCAACATTAAAATAGGCGTAATAAGCCATGGAGCAAAGGCACTCATTAGGAAGGCTATAGGTAAAATGATTAACTTATTGATCATTGAGCCTTTACCAATCGCCCATAAAACAGGAAGCTCTCTTGATGAAGCAAACCCTGAAGCTTTATCAGCATTAACAGCCAAATCATCCCCCAAAAGTCCTGCTGTTTTCTTCGTAGCCACCTTACTCATTACGGCTACATCATCCATAAGTAGGGCAATGTCATCAAATAGTGTAAAAAAACCTGTTGCCAAGTTATCTCCTTTATATCAGAGTTCTTGCAAAACCCATTTGGAATCGGAGACTTTAGTCCCGAATATAACGAGGCTAAAGCCATCGGTTCCTAGTTTTTTGCAAAAACTCTATAGAATTTTTGGAAGTATAACATAGGTTAAGTAACTAGAGAGGTAACAGAATCCTAAAACAAGCTCCACCATTATGATTATAAGCCTCTATCTTTCCTCCCATCTTCTGTTCGATAATAAGTCGGGTAATATAAAGCCCTGCTCCTGTACCACCACTCTCTTGCTTTCCAGTAATAAAAGGCTCAAAAACAGTGGGGAGGATATCTTCAGAAATCCCCCCACCATTATCACAGAAGAGAATGCTTACTTGGTGGTTTTCATGACTAAATATAATATGAATCTCTTTTTTAGTATGCTGCTCTTTACTTAGTGCATCTCGTGCATTATTGAGTAGATTTAAGATGGCTTGAGCAAATTCATTAGGGTACCCCGTGACAAAAAAGCTTCCCTCTTTCGCGTTTAACACAACTTCTATATGATGATAGTCCAACGATGCTGCCACAATATCTACGGAACGTTTCACATAACTTACCAAATCAAATGACTCTTTGGTTCGCTCAGGAGAGAAAAAGAGACGAAAATCATCAATGGTCTGTGACATGTAGGTAATCATCTCATTACCTTGTCTAACTTTCTCTTCCAAATACGCTTCGTTAAACTCTCCAAAAGAGTAGGCTGATTCTAAGTTCATAAATATACCACCTAGTTGAGCCAATGGCTGTCTCCACTGATGGGCAATATGACCTACCATCTCACCCATTGATGCCATACGTGACTGCTGCATCATAAGATACTCATTCTCGCTTCGTAACCTACTCTCTTCATTAATTTCATCTTGGAGTTGCTGTTTAATGGTTTCATGTTCAGTAATATCTTTAACAATAAGTTTGATGTAACGGTTATTGATATTTTGAGAGAGGGTTCCAGAAAATTCAAAACTTTTTTCATTGATTACCACCAACATGCTATGAAGCGTTCCCTTTTGAACTAAGGTCTCATAAAGCTCGTTCCATGATACCTCTCCCATAAGTTTTGCGGGGGAATACTCTAAAAATTGTTCACCAAAAAGTACTTTAGCCTGTCTGTTCATCCAGTGAATTGCTTGTTGTGAGGGCATATCAAAAATCTCAATAATCGCTTCAGGCAGAAGATCCATAATCTCTTTGGCATGACGGAGTTTAATCTCAAGCATACGTGCCACATTCCCTTTAACATGCTGAAAAATATCCCGATTGGTTAAGAGTCCTTTCATCTTATTATGCACATTTTTAACCAAAACACGACGAATATTATCTTTTCTCATCAGTGCGATAACTTCTGTTACAGGCGTATCTTCATAAACACTTTTAACAGGTGAAGACATTAGGGTTTGAAGGTTTTGATACATATCAATACGTTGATGTCCAGCTTTGAGAATATCTTTTTCCGTAATAATCCCTACGGCTTCCTCTTTTTGGTTACTTACAATAACCGAACCGATACGCTTTGTATGCATCAGCATTAGTGCATCTTGAACCCGTTTATCTTCTGAAATTGTAATGACCATAGCATTGGGAGAGAGTAAGTCGGCTACCTTTAAATCAACCTTGTAGACATCTTCTTCTAAGAAATCAAACAAATCCTCTTGCAGTATAACCCCACAAAAATCTCCACTATCATCAACAACAATCAGTCGACGGATATTATTACTCACCACCAAATCAAAAGCTGACTCTATAGGACGACTACTGTGAATGGTAATCAAAGAGGTCTTAGCCAAAGCGATAATAGGAGAGTTAAAATCAACCCCCTCCCCTAACTTTTGGATTAAAAGACTCTCTGTAACAATACCCACAGGTGTCTGATCTACAAGTAGTACAGCCGTACCACTTCCATTGGCTAACATACATGCCATAGCCTCAGAGACTGTTGCCGTAACATTAAGGGTAAATCCTTCGGTATGAGCAACCGACAGTAGTACACTCACCTCTACTCTTTTCGGTAGAGACGATACCCAATGGCATTAATATTTTCAATAATTTTAGGGTGTGTCTTCTTTCGTAAGTTTCGTATCTGAGCACGAATGGCATCTCTACTTGTTGAACTATCTGTCCAAATTGCATACTCCAATGTTGCATAATCAACCGTTTTATTAGGGTGACCAATAAAAAACTCTAAAATCTGCATCTCTTTACGTCTTAAGATAACCTCTTCTTTATTATACATCACAACTTTCTCTTCTTGATTATAAGAGAACCCTTCGCCTAAGTCTACTATGTAATCATTTCTAAAAATCAAAGCATACTCATCAGCTGCTTTTTCTAATGCCTCAAGTAGTTTTGTTCCCGTTAAAGGCTTTACTAAGTATCGTGTTAACTCTAACTCTACAGCTAAGAGTAAAAAGTCTTTATCGGTATAAGCTGTAGAGATAATAATACGAGTATCACCATGATTTTTACGAATTTCAGAAGCAAAAGTTAAACCATTTTTCCCAGGAAGATTAATATCAAGTAGCACAATATCAGGCTTTTTTTCTTTAAAATACTTCATCGCCTCTTCAGCACTAGATGCCTCTTGCATTGAGGCAAAATAGCGTTCCAAAAACTCAGAGATTTGATGACGAACTTGCGTATCATCTTCTACATAAAGAAGATGTAGGTTCTTTAGTTTAGCAAAACAGGAGTGATGTTTCATCTTAATAAGCGTCTAATCTTCTATAATCTCTATGGTCTCTTGAGCTTTAGAGACAGAGATATTTTCACCACCTAATGCTTTCATAATCACTTCACCTTTCTTTTTAAGCTTCCCTTCACCCACATAAACAGGAACAGCTAAAGCACGCATTCTTGCACCATCACCACTCTCAACCTTAGTTAAAAGACGAATATAATATAACCCCTCTTCTTTAGCAGAGACTCTAAAAGCTAAAGTATACTCTTTCTGTTCAGCAGAGATGTTAAACCTTTGACGTGTTTGCATCTCATCTGCACTCTCAAGTGCTTCATCAAGCGTAATATCTACTTCCATTTCACCTGTTTTAAGTGTAGTTGTTAGTGCGATATTAACAGTAGCAACTTCATTAACCTCAACACGTTTAGGTGTCTCATAAGTCATATCAATCGGTGCACCAGGTTTTACACAGTGTTCAAACCCTATGGTTGTTCCTTTCACAATATTCTCCTCTGCTACAGTTATTTGTGTACTTACTCCAGCTATAAATAGACAAGCCAGTAATAATTTTTTTGTTTTCATCATTCTTTTCCTTAATTAGTTTTAGTTACGCTTATATTAAAACAAGCTCTTGTAAGATCATTATAATCTGAAATATCTAACAAGTAGTTCCCTGCTGAAAGTGAATAGGTCTGCTCCTCAACACCAAAAGCAACCTCTTGCGATACGCCAGTTGTCGTAAATGGTACGGTCTTAAATAGAGAGAAGTCAGGATCAGAACTACTTCCATTACTTTGACTCACACGCACACGATAACTATCTGAACTATTGACCGTAAATCTTATATATTTATGATTATTAAGTTTATTTCCAATACCAAACTCTGTTGAAGTACAAACATTATGGGTATCACCTACTTGCATATCGCTATAGAGCGTATGATGGTCACTTCCATAAATCTCATCAATAGTACCAATATCTTCTGCTCTTAAAATGTCATCTATTTTACTGGTTTGTAATGAATTCTCAGCCTTTAGAGCCGTAATAAATGAGAAAATACTGGTAAATGCAGGTGTGGCTTTTTGGGCTCCTGTTAATACACTGTACATCGGCTGAAATCCTAAAGAGAGTCTATCTCCACTATCGTTATTACTATCATACAAATCATATAAAATACGTTGAATAGACGCTTCACTGTACCAACCAGCCTCATTCTTAGGTTCACTCTCAATATCCATTGACCAACCTGAGGATTGGGCATTACCTAAACTATCAAAATAGGTTGTATCATCTGTAGCTATAGCTGACCAAGCATTACCCCAACCTTCACCAAATGCTACTCTAATATCTAAATGTTCACCCTCTCCATGAGGACCACCTATACTATCAGCTCTAGAAAATTTTGCTTCAAAGTAGTGACCCCACTCATGAATAATAATATGATCATCAAACTCATCTGTATCGGTATTGGCATCACCTAAAATATATAAGCTCTTTTCACCATCAAAGTGAGAAGTAGCAATCAGACCATCTTTTAACTCTGATTCAGTTGCATTTCCACTAGGTACATTACTTGTTGACCAGTGAACAAGAAGTTCAGGAAAGTTTGCCTGACTATCTGACTTTAAAACCTTCTGCATCGCTATATAAATAGAGTCAAGTATGGCAAAAGGAGCTGAGGTTCTCTCACCAGTATAGGTACCAAGTGTGTTATTCCATCCAAGAGAAGCGACTAAACTACGTCTGGAGTCTTTAGTCCCAACAGAGACCAAGCTTCCCTCCATTACATATTGTGCATTACCATTGGTATTGTCAAGAACTTTAACATCCCAGTTACCAGTAGTCTCCTCTTTCATCATGGCATAAGCACGTACTTTAACTTTTGCATCTTCAGGAAGTTTTTTTAATTCATACTCCCCACTATCATCAGTCGTTGTTGAGGTAATAACCTCTCCACATGATCCAATCGCTTTGACAACAATCTGTCTGGCTGGTTCTTCCATTATGTTATTATAATCAAGCCCAACCTTAGTAGATTTAACCCCAACTTTCTCAAAACTAATTTTTCCAGAAAGTGTTAACGTACCATTAGCTGTTACTAAAGTAGTATCACTACTACAGCCATTTGATGTTGTAGTGGTAGTATCTGTACCATTATCTTCGGTACTCACTTCACCACAACCAACTAGGTTTAGACCAACAAGCAATAATAATATGTTCAATCTATTTTTCAAAAAAAATCCTTACTATCATAAAATTATACCAATTGTGCCATACCATTGTATAATAATCGTTTAATAATTCTATAAGTTTTAATAGTAATGCCGTTTAGGTAGTTCTCGACTATTAGCTGTACCCTGACGCTCATTAATCATTTTCATGCTTACCGTAGCATTTTTATCTGGTTTTGAATAACTCATTGAACTTTTACTTAATGATAGTGCATAGCAACTGTTATCAAATGATGCATCATATACATCCAGAAGATACTCTCCCTTTTCTAAAAAAATAAGCAGCTCATCTCTAGGAGAGCCTTCATTAGAAGAGATACCAATATTGTCATGAGGGTACTTAGTACTATAGATTAAAATATCTGGATCTTGGTTAACTGAATAACTACTACCATTTGGTTGGGCATTAAACTGATAATTACCTGCACTAGGAACACTAACCCTCACATAACTTCGGTTTCCTAATTTATTATAGACACCATAATTATTTCGGTTACAAATATCAATGGTATTACCTACATAGAGGTCTCTATATACAGGTGTTGAGTAGCTACTATTGGCTGTATTGGTTCGATTACTTCCATAACTATCTTCAATAGAACTAATACGCTCATACGCTACCGTATTATCAATGTTTCTAGCTTTTGAACGGTTATCTGTTTTAAGTCCATGAATAAATGAGAAAATACTTGTAAAAGCTGGTGTATTTTTTTGAGAACCTGTTAAAACATCATAAATAGGTTTAAACCCTAGACTGGTATGATCATGTGACTCATTACTACTATCATACAAATCATACAAAATTCTTTGAACTGAACCCTCACTATACCAACCTGGATTTTTTTGAGAACCTGATTCTAAATTCATATACCATCCATATGACTGTCCTACACCAGATGTATCAAAGTAAACAGGATCATCAGTAGCAATACCTGAAAGAGCATTCCCCCAACCCTCTCCAAATGCCAAACGAATATCAAGAGCTTCACCTGGAGAGTGAGGTCCTCCTATACTATCAGCCCTAGAGAATTGATCTTCAAAATAGTGACCCCACTCATGAATAATAATATGATCATCATACTCATCTGTATCAGAGTTAGCATCACCTAATATCCATAATCCTTGCTCTCCATCATAGTGAGAAGTGATAATCTGTCCAGAGTCTACATCACCAGCAGAAGCGATATTATTCACTGACCAGTTTACTGTTAATTGTGGGAAGACAGCCGTTGGGTCTGCTTTACGTACCTTGTCCATTGCTTGATTGATACTACTTAAAATAGCAAAAGGTGCAGCAACTCGTGACCCTTGATAGTCTGTTCCAACCCAACCTGAAGAGGCATGAAGACTTCTTATGTTTGGATCAGTTCCACTACTATGGAAATCCCCTTCCATTACATAAAGTGCTTTCATATTGGTATTGTCAACCACACTTACATCCCAAAAATCTTTTTTATACATTCTTGCATAAACACGTATTTTCACCTCTTGCTCAGCTGGTACACTCAGTGAATATTTACCATTTTTATCGGTTTGAGTCTGAGCAACTACTTTCCCATCTCTACTTAAAGCTTTAACAAGCACATACTTAGCTGGAGCTTTTTTAATATTTCCATAGTCAAGTTTAGCAATCCCTCCATAACTCAACTTAGAAGGGACACGGTCATAGGTTATTGTCCCTGAAATATTTATACCTTCACCTGTGATTTGATGCATTGAACAACCTAAAAGAAAGAATACATACAGGGGTATCAAATAGAAGCGTTTTTTTAACATTACGAAACCTTTACACTATTTTTTTATAGTGTATCAAATTATGCTCAAAAAATCTACACTTATTTTTTGTTATTTCCTATTTCAAGCTCTAAAAATCAAGATTATGGTTTTTATTAATATATTTTATTTTTTTATGTTATCATGAGTAGCAATTTTATTTTTAAAAAGCTCTATTTAGTAAATTCTTAGCTAGAATACCATTCATTAATTATAAGGTAACAAAATGATATATCGGCCCATTGCCATTGATCAAGAGATCACATTTAGTAAAAAAAAGTTTATCGTAAGTAAAACAGATATTAAAGGAAATATCCTTTTTGTTAATAAAAATTTTTGTGATATTTCAGGATACAATGAAGATGAACTCATTGGTACTCCTCACAATATTTTAAGACACCCTGATATGCCAAGAGCCGTTTTCTTTTTAGTATGGAATAGCCTTTTAAGGGGAGAGCCTGTCTCAGGTGTGGTGAAAAACTTAGCCAAAAGTGGTGAATACTACTGGGTTATTGCTGACTTTGACATCAAAAAAGATGCTGATGGCAACATCAAATCTTTTACCTCATTTAGAAGAGCTGCTCCTCAACAGGTTATCGATACGGTTGAAGAGCTTTATGAAACCATGCTAAAGATAGAAAAGAAACATGGTATGGAGGGATCCCTCTCTTATTTTGAAGCGTTCTTAGAGGAGCATCATATGAGTTATGACGAGTTCTTAAGCGAACTTATTAAACCAAGAGGTCTTTTAGCCAAACTACTAGAAGCCTTTAAAAGCATGTTTAGCTAAACCTTATATAATAAAAGGTCGATTTATCGACCTCTCTTATAGTCCAGCTTCCTTAATTGCCTCTGCTTGTGCATGAGCAATAAGTGGGTCAATCACCAACTTCAAGTTCCCATCATTCATAATTCCATCTAACGAATAGAGTGTTAACCCAATTCTATGGTCAGTCAAACGATTTTGTGGGTAGTTATAGGTTCGTATCTTCTCAGACCTATCACCTGAACCAACTTGAAGTTTTCTCTGAGCAGAGGTCTCATCAAGTTGCTCTTGCAGTTGTGCATCATAAACTCTGGCTTTCAAAACTTTCATCGCTTTGTCACGGTTTTTATGTTGAGACTTCTCATCTTGAATCGCAACCACAATCCCTGTAGGAATGTGTGTCAAACGAACAGCAGAGTCCGTGGTATTAACCGACTGTCCACCACAACCACTTGAACGGTAAACATCCATCTTCACTTCATTAGGTTTAATGTTAACTTCAACATCATCAACCTCAGGAACAATAGCCACGGTAATCGCTGAAGTATGTACACGCCCTTGAGTTTCAGTATCAGGAACCCTCTGAACTCTATGAACACCAGCCTCATATTTAAGCTGAGAGTAAACCCCCTCACCTTTTATCTGAGCAATCATCTCTTTATATCCACCAGCTGTACCATCTGATGAACTTACTATCTCAACTTTCCAACCCACTATCTCTGCATAACGCAGATACATCTTAAAGACATCAGCCACAAAAAGAGCTGATTCGTCTCCACCAGCACCTGCACGAAGCTCCAAGAAGATATTTTTATCATCATTAGGGTCAGATGGAATCATAAGCACTTTAATCTCCTCTTCTAGTTCAGGAAGCCTTGGTTCTAGTTCAGATAACTCCTCTTTTGCCAAATCACCCAACTCATCATCGCCTAAAAGCTCTTTGTTCTCAACAATAGCCTCAGCTGTTTCAATATACTCTTTAGCCTTCTCAACAAGCTTAGAGAGGTCAGATTGTTCTTTACCAAGAGCAGTCATTCTCTTAATATCACTGGCAATATCTGGTGAACTTAAAAGGGTATTGAGTTCATTATATCTATCAATAAAGGGTTGGAGTTTTTCTTGAAACATTTTGAAAACCTAGTTATGAATTTTTGGTAATTTTGTATAAAAAGAGCATATCAAACCATAAAAAGGCTTGATATAAAGAGAAAAGGTGAAAACTACTTATGCAGCTTCGATTTTGTTAATAAGTTTGTTAAGTCTACTTACTTTTCTAGCAGCCGTTGTTTTCTTAATGAAACCTTTGCTTACTAGACTATGAATCTGCTTATTTGCTACTTTAAATGCCTCTGTCGCTGCTGTTTTATCATTAGCTTCAGCTGCTTCATGTACTGCTTTAGTAATGTTTTTGATTCTAGTTCTGTAGTATCTGTTTCTCGCAGTTCTTGTCTCTGTTTGTCTGATTCTCTTAATCGTCGACTTGTGATGTGCCATCTAGTGTTGTCCTTTGCTTTTATCTTCATGATTGTCACCTTGGGAATTGCCCAAAGTCTATTAATTCGCGAATTTTAGCAGAAAAACTCTTTGTTTTGCTTTATTTGCTTTTGTTTTTCGCTAATAACATATATCTTTGATATAATCATCTTAAAAAAACAGGTATCTAAAAATGTTCCAAAACCTCCTAAAATTTTTCATCACCAACGCCCGTATGAACTACCTGCTCTTCTTTTTGGTATTTCTAACAGGTATCTACAGCTACACTAAAACTCCTAAAGAGATATTTCCCTCGTTTGAGCTGGATATGATTTCGATTTCAGGAGCCTACACAGGGGCTTCGATTGACATACTTGACAAAATGGCTGTCAAACGAATAGAAGATGAAGTAAAAAATATCGACGGTATTAAAGAGATGTCGACCGTTATCTCTCCTGCAAAATTTAACATGATACTCGAACTCGACAAACGGGTCGACAAATACAACACAGCCAACAAAATTAAAGATACCATCAGCATTGTGCAACAGTATCTGCCTGAAGATATGAATGAACCCACCGTCCAAGTACTCACCACAGGGCGTTCACTCATGAGTGTGGCTATCAGTTCCCAAACGGCTGAACCTAGTGAACTCATTACCCAAGCCAAAGAGCTAAAAGAGAAGATTAGCACCCTAAAAAATATCTCGGATATTACCATCTATGGTGATGCAGACATCTTCTATGACATTAGCCTAAACTCTAGGAAGATTCAAGCACTGGGCATTGATGAAAACAGCGTTGCCACTGCCATTAAAGGACTCTCTTACATCTACCCCATCGGTAAGGTTGAAGATAGCACTGGTGGTCACTACTACCTCTCGACCTATAATGGTAAAAAGACAGCCAAATCTCTACTAGAGAGCCAAATTGTTGTACAGGGGAAACGGCTCTACCTTAAAGATATTGCCACCATAGAGAAACGCTATGAGGATTCAGCCTCACTCTTCTCGGTCGATACCCAAAATGCGATTGACCTTAGTATTAGTATGAGTGAGGTAGGAAACTCCCTTGAACTCTCTAAAGAGGTGACCAAAATTGTCGAACAGACCGACCAAGCCAACCCCAACTTAAACTACCTCATCCACGATGACCACTCCGAACGCATTAAAGATAGGCTCAATATTGTTGTATCAAACATTCTTTTAGGAATCATTCTCATTACTCTTTTGGTAATGCTACTGATTAACCAACGAATGTCATTTGTTATCTTTTTAGGTGTGCCGACCTCCTTTGTTATGGGAGCTTTTTACCTCTACGCCACAGGCTATACGATAAATATGATTTCACTCGTAGGGGTACTCATAGCACTAGGAATTATTGTCGATGATGCCATTGTGGTGAGTGAAAATATCCAACAGCATGTCGAAGCAGGGAAAGAACCTAAAGAGGCAGCCCTCATCGGAGCTTCTGAGATGTTTAAACCCGTCACCATCGCCTCGCTTACCACACTTTTTGCATTTATTCCGGCTCTTATGATACAGGGAACACTCGGCGAAGTAATGAAACTGGTTCCCATTACGGTCTCGGTTCTGGTGTTGGCTTCGCTCATCGAGTCCTTTGTCTTTCTACCGATTCACTCGGCTCACATCTTAAAAAAAGAGAGCAAACCTTTAAGCTGGGAGAAAGCAAACCGTATCTATAGCCTGATTATTCACTATCTTGTCCGTTTTAAAAAGAGCTTTTTGCTTCTCTTTTTACTGCTGGTTCCTATTCTCATTTTTATGGGCATAAAACAGAGCAAATTTAAGATGTTCCCCAAGTTTGATGCCACCACCATCACCCTAGCCCTTAAAGCCAATGTCAACACCACCACCCAAGAGACCCATGCCCTTTTACAACAGATAGAGAAAGACCTTTACGCCAAAAAAGAGCAGTTCAATATCAACCACATCGGAGCCATCGCAGGGTGGAGGCGTGACAGTGCTGGAAACTCAGAGACCTACCCCTATGTCGGGCAGATAAAAATAGAGCTTAACAAACTCAAACCCCAAAACTTTGTCGATGCCTACATCACCCCCGTGCTAAGTTTCTACTACGACGATACCAACCGAATTCGTGAGAAAAAATCAGACATTATCTCAGAAGAGCTACGAGCCTTTTTAAAAGAAAAGAACTACCAAAAGCGATTTAACCTCACCGATTTGGATATTGTAGAGAAAAAAGTAGGACCAATCAAATCTGACATTAAAATAGGACTCATCTCGGATGATAATGAAAAGGTCATCGGCTATATGAAACAGCTCAAAGAGGAGCTTTTAGCCCTCGATGGCATTGTCTCGGTCGATGATGGGGTTAAATTTGGGGTCGATGAGATGAAACTTCAAGTCAACAGTTACGGTGAATCACTCGGACTTGACGAACAACAGCTCGGACAACTCCTAGCCACCATGTACCTAGAGCGAAAAGTAGCCATCGCCTTTGATACCACCGACCTGCTAGAGATGCGTGTTAGAAGTGACAACAAAAACTCCCTAGAGGCATTCCAAAACTTTGAACTCGACCTTGGCGAAAATGGTCGCGTTCTGCTCAAAGAGGTAGTAGAGTTCCAAACCATCAAATCATTTGAGAAGATTATCAAAGACTTTGGTGAAAAAAACTTCTACCTCTACGCCAATGTAAATGAAAAAATCATCACCTCTAATCAAGCCGTGAAAAAAATTCAACCCCTCTTAGACCAAATCAAAAACGACGGAATCAAACTTAAATTCAAAGGGGAGCAAGAGAAACAGAAATCCCTAAAAAGCGATATGATGGCAGCTTCAGCCCTAGCCCTCATACTCATTATGCTCTCTCTACTCTACCTCTTCAACTCCTTTAGAGAGACCTTTATGATGATGTCGGTGATTCCTTTTGCCTTTTTGGGTGTTCTTATGGGTCACTTCCTACTCGGAGTCAACCTAAGTCTCTCATCGGTTATAGGAATGCTCGGACTCTCTGGAGTTGTTATTAACGACGGAATTATTATGATGATGAACCTTAAAAAAGCGACCAATATAGAGGAGCTTTACCACTTTGCCAGTAAACGCTTTAGACCGATTATATTGACCAGTGTCACCACACTTATAGGGCTATCTACCCTTATCTTCTTCCCCACAGGTCAAGCGATTATCTTTCAGCCTATGGCGATTGCTTTAGGGTTTGGGTTGCTTTGGGGGACGGTTTTGAATCTGTTGTATCTACCTGTTCTGTTTGTGGTTTTGAATGGGAGGAGGTTTAGGTAGGCATATAAAGCTTGATAAACTTCTTAAACCGATTTAAGTTTATCAAACTGTTGAACCACAAAATCCAAATAATAAAACTCTTGCGAAATCTCTTCTATTAAAAAAGTTCGCTCAGAAACCTCTAGTTCTAAAATCTTGGACTCTATCAACTCTTTTAAATCTAATAGTTCACTATCAATAATATTCCAAATCTCTTCAGCATCAATACCAAAATAATGATGAATTAATATGTTCCTCAAATTAACAACTGCTCTTAATTCATTCGATAAAATCTCTTTTTTTATCAGAACATTGGTTGCTTCACCTATAATTTCAAGGTCTCTAATCACACTATCCCAAGCCATATAGTCATGCTTTAAATCCTCAGCATTAGAAAATTTCTGGGATGTATTTTGAATTTTTAAAATACTCACATAAATATCAAAGAGGAAAATCTCATCAATTCGACTAGACATGAATCAAATCTTTTTTAATACTATTACGAATCAATGGTCTTAGTGAGTCAAAAAGTCCAATATCCACTTTTTTATTTAACATCTCTTCTAAAAAGAGCTGTGCTTTTGAGATAGTTAATAAGTTTTTCCGTTGCATATCCAAAATGACAATGTCAATATCACTATTTTCATTATAAGTATTTTTAGAATATGAGCCAAAAAGTGCTAACTTATTGATACCGAACTTATCTTGCAACGCAGGTTTTAGCTTCTTAATCTGTAGTAACAATTCATCTTTATCTAACATATTAAAACCTCACCTTTCATTCATATTTAATACTTCAATATATAATTTTTATGTTTATATTATAGCTATAAAAGATTAATATTGATGTTTTGACTTCAACTATGATGAAAAAGAGCCAATAACAGTTTATCCCTCCCGTAAGGGCTTACTTCTCTCTAACTTCTTACTCTCTTCAACAGCTAAAATTGTCTCAGCAACTTCTTGATAAGCCTCTATAAAATAGCGTTTAAATTTATCATAGTTTCCTGTCTCATAATACTCCACAATAGCAACCAAATACTCTTTAATCTTCTCTTCATTAGGAATATAAATCATCTGCCCATCGCTTTTTAGTGAGACATTAAGCATCATTCTAGCTGTTCGTTTATTGCAGTCTTTGAAGTATTGTAGATAGGCTAAATTACAGTGAATATACAAGGCTCGATTAAAAGGGTTTTCAATGCTTTCATACTTTTTTAACATATAGTTCAACTCATCATCTAACTTCTCTTTGGTTGCTAAAGGAATATAATCAGAAGCTTTAATAGTTACCTCACTGTCTCTTGGCATTGCTCTCTCATGGTCTGCCACCATCTCATTAGAGAGAATATAGTGTAAATCCTTCAAGGTATCCTTATTTACCGTTAGCTCTTCGGCAATAAACTTATCATAAGCATCTCGCATATTCAAAATCATCTTTGCATCACTATACTTTTTACCCCCTGCTGTACGACCATACTCTAGTAGCGTATAGGTATCGTGCTTATCGTAAGTATTCCCCTCTATCTTTGCAGAGGTATGAATAAAATCCATACCAAACTTTTCTATGTAGCTTTGATTAGCTAGAAATTTTTGGAGGGATACTTTAGTGTTTAGATTTTCTAATAAAATTAACTCTTCTTCTGTAAAGATGTCTGTTTTTTCTAGGAAATTTGGGTTGTAGGGTATCATTTGTTTGTTCCTTTATTATAATTCTTTATCAAGGGTTAAATAATATTATTCAACCTTTCAAAAAGCCATTCCCCTTAATAAACTTACGATAATTAACCTCATCAACTATATCATCAGGAATCGGTGTATTTTCAATTAAAATTACTTGTTCATCTTTAATATTTTTAGCTAAGTATCTATAAAAATTATTAGCTAAATTATCACTTAGTTTATCTCCATCATCTTCCTCATCTCGTTTATAAGGGTTAAGTGGAGAATCAATCATAGTAAAACCTATCTGATAAGGTTTAGTTCGGAGATACTCTAACATAGAAATAATAAATACTGCATACAAAATTGCTCTATAACCTTTACCAAAATCTCCTCGTTTTTGTTCTCCAATAATAAAATCTAACTCTTTTTCAGAATAGCTAACTGTATGTTTTCTATCAAACTTTATTGCTATTAAAATATTTTCCATTATTTGCATAATAGGTACAAAAAGTTCAACTTCTAATTCTTTATACTCCATACTATTGTTATCGAGTATGTCTTGAATAACACCTTGCTTTGTAAGGTACATATCAAATTTATCTTTTAAAACTTTAATTCTTGTTAGCTCTTCTCTTTCAATAGAAAATTCTTTAATTTGCGTTGAAAGTTCTTCTAACTTATTACTAAATCTATTTTCAATATCATCTAACAATGAACTATGTTCTTTCTCTATTGTACTTAACTTCTCAAGAATATCATTCTTATCATTAATGAAAATTTGTTGACTCTCATTCAATTCTTTTAATCGTAAATTTATTTTTTCTATTTCTACTTTACTTGCTTCTACAAAGTTTTGATAATTTAGTATATTTAAACTTGACACTTCACTACTACACATAGGGCATCGTGAAGTAGAAAATAAACTAAAATTACTTCCTGCTTCTTGTGAAGCTTCTAATCTCAAAATATCATTTGTATATTGCTTCTTTAAAATACTACTTCTTTTCAATATTTCATTTATATTTATAATCTCTGCTTTATATTTTAAAATTTCTTTATATAGCAGTTTTTGTCGACTATCATATTCTTGAAACTCTTCATTTGAAATACTGTAAATATTTTGAAGGTTTTCAACTTTATTATTTAGTACTTGAATACTTTCTTCAATATTATTATATTTTTCATCTGACATTTCATCTTTCAACTCAGAAATTATTTCGTTATATAAATCAATTTTTCCTTTTTTATTATTCTCCTCTTCTGTCTTTAAAAGAGGAACTATAGCACTGTCATCTTCTTCAGAGAATATAAATTTAAACAGATTTTTATCTTTTGTTTCTTCAGTATATTGTCCACTGTGTATAATAGAGTGTTTTGTAATAATTCGTTCTTCATCTACTAAAAATATCCTTTTTAAAGTATTAAAATATAGATTATCAGTTTCTCCTTTTTGATTTCTTCTAATCTTTTTATTTTCAATATTACAGAGTTCTAACAATAAATCTGAAATAGTTTTACTTTTGACTTTACCAACATATAATGGTTTCTTTTGACCTTGAAGAGTTATATTTCCACCTTGTAAACTTCTCTCTAATATATAAGTTTTTTGAGTACTTAAAGATTCTATCTCTAATCTACATAGAGTATAACCCTTAGCCTCTTCTATCGACACCTTAGGTATTTTACTTGCACCAAGCATATAATCAATACATTCATAAATAAAACTTTTACCTGTATCTGAATCTCCATAAATTACATTTAGTCCTTTGGTAAAAGTTACCTCTGCTGTTTCTACATTATTACCTAAAACTTGTAATTTCTTTATATAAAATCCATTCTTATTCATCTATATTCCCTACAGTACAATATGAAATTTCACTACCCCATTTATGTTTATTATTAAAAACAAAACCTCTTATCTCTTTAGCACTCATATTCTTAAAATGATTACAAACCCAAGTAACACTTTTTATTAAATCTTGAGTATATATTGCACTTAAATTATCTATAAAAGGAGCAACTTCTTCACTTGCAATATATTCAATTCCACTTTTTGTATAACTATGTTCTACTAAACCTTTTAGCATTAACATTTTCAAACTATCCTGTATTAATCCTCTTTTTACAGATAGTTCTCCTGAACGATTAGGAACATCAGGATGAAGACTCTCTTCCCCTCCAACATCTTTTGAATGCAGAGAAAAATAATCATAATAATTAATCATTTCCACATCTAAACTTTTTGGATATATACATTTTAAAA
>JAHZJZ010000047.1 GCA_022600655.1 Campylobacterota bacterium
ACTTATCCACCCTCTCCTTAAATACCTCAAACCCATCATACATAAAATTCTCTTCAGTAAAAACCGTCTCCTCCCCCATTTTTAAATTTGAAATTTCATAAGCATCAAAATCAAATCCCTTGACTTGCTCTATCCCTTTACCTAACCAACTCTTATGTACCGTAGTATGACGACTGGCAAATTTTTTCTTATCTCCATCCCAAAAAAGATTGGTGAACTCTTTTTTTGAGTAGTTTAGTTTTTCGTATAGGTAGTGTATCTTTTTTGAAAAAGGCTTATTAGACATTTTTTATCCTTGTCATTTCAAATGATGCATCAATATAGCTTTTTAGGTTTTTATACTCTAACAAATCAAAATGTAGATGCTCTCTTTCTAGTCGAATGGATGATTCATTGTAATCATCACCTAATATTTGACTATTTAAATTGATAAAATTTATTGTATTGATTAGCTTTTTATTGATATTGTCATCAGAAAAGATATATTGAACATGATCAATTTTTTTAGTAGTATTTTTAAAGTTAGAGGTAAAACATTCAAATCCATCATCAGTATCTTTTTCAAGTCTATTAGTTATCTCCTTAGCAAAAAGAGACAAAATATGTAATCTATCAATAAATTTAGAAAAAACCTTGATAAGATACTGCTGTACTTGAAGCCACTCTTTTAACTCACTAATACCTTGATTAAAAGAATTGATGATATTAATAATATTCTCTTCATTGTGAGGATTAAGAGATGCTATTCTTTTTGAAATGGTACAGGTATGAATATTTATATTGCAATCTAAAATTATAACTGCATTAACTTTTTGAGCCACAAAAGGATACTCATAGACTATATCTTGAATCATATCTCCACCAATAGAAAATCCAACTAAAGTAACAGACCTTGGTTGTATCTCATCTATCTTATCTTTTACAAAACAAGCCAAAAGATAACAGTGTGTTTTATAAGAGAGAATATCTTTGATATTTTCATTTTTATTAAATCCATACAGCGTAGGTGCGATACAGTGGTAATTTGACTTTTCGATATACGCTCTAAAGTCATTATGATCTAATCCCAATCCATGAAACATAAAAACCAAATTTTTTGATTCCAAATGGTTGTCAATATATAGAATTTTTTCTCCTATAATATGAGACTCTTCGATTTGTAGTGGATAATCAATAAAACTATTTTTATGGAAAACAAAATTCTCCTCTTGTAAATGAACCGATGGTAATTGAGTTACTTTAACTATTGAGTACTCTTTTTTTTCTTGATTAAGCAAATATTCGTCAAAACTTAAACTTATGCTCTCTATTTTTTTAAAGTCATAAAATAACTCCTGAATTCGCTCTTTATCTTTAGTAATTTTAAAACGACAAACACTATCAAAAGTTGTTTGATAAATAGCAATATCCTTCTCTTTAGTATAGATAAAGTCATCACTACTAATGTCTAATTCTTCTATATCTTCATTAAAAGCAATCTTTATATCTACACCAAGCTTTATTATTTTTTTAATTATTCTTTGAATAAACCTAGAAATATCATAATTTTTATCAACTATAATAATCCTTTTAATTATAAGTTCATCTTCTGATAATTCTTCATTTAATACCAAATCTGCTTTATGTATTTTACTATTTCTTGAATATAGAGGATGTACAATATAGCAAGAATTTTTATATCTCTTAGAGATGCTCTTTAAAAAAATATCAAAATCACTTTTTCTCCTATAGATACAATAAGATTGATTATTTAAAAAATTTTTAGATATTTTAGATAAGTTTATAAAGTTTTTATAAAAAACATTAAAGTATGCATCCGTTTCAAATTCATCTTTAAAAATTTTTTTTGATTTTTTTGAATAAGTTTCTAACTCACTTATCTTACTTTGAAACTTATTGATATAGGTAAGATTTTTATCATTAAAGATATCTTTCCATACCTCTGTAGAAATAAGACAATCACTCTCATTTGCAATAAGATAAAATACTTTCTCCTCTTCCTCAGTCAGTTTTTCTTTCGTCAAAAGCTCTTTATTCGCTTGTGGTAAACCTTTAAGAATGGAGCGTCCTAATTTAATCCCATGAACTTTATCATTATTACGATAACCTCTATCTAAGATAAAGAGAAAATTTATTATCTCAAAATTATTTTTTGCAAAAATATAAAAATAACCATCAATAATTTTTACTGTTCCTCTATATTTTTGAACTCTACTACCTTTTCTTGGAGAAACTATCTCAATGGTATATTTAGAGCTAGAAATCTTTTCTATTGAATTTAACATGACATAAGATATTCTTTGTTGATTGATATCAAAGTAGTAGATATACCTATAGTCAAACTGTTCTATAGATTTAGCATCATACTCTACATACCTATCAACCCTCTCCTTGAACTCCTCAAACGTATCAGACATAAAACTCTCTTTAGTAAAAGCAACCTCATCCCCTATCGTATAAGTTGAGATTACATACTCATCAAAATAAAACCCCTTAACCTGCTTAATCCCTTTTTCTCTCCAACTCTTATGCACAGTAGTATGCCGACTAGCAAAACTATCTCTATTTTTGGAATAGAAAAGCATAGTAAACTCTCGTTCTTTGAGATTAAGCTTTTGATAAAGATAGTGTATCTTTTTTGAAAAAGGTTTTTCGGTCATTCCCTTCCTTTTTTGTTTATAAAAGTAACAT
>JAHZJZ010000048.1 GCA_022600655.1 Campylobacterota bacterium
ACTACGGTGTTGGAGGATATGGTCAATATATCGTGCAAATAAATCAGTTTCAACATTGATTTTACTGCCGATTTGATATGCTCCAATAAGTGTCTCACGAAGTGTATGGGGGATGATAGTCAATCTAAAAGCATCGTCGTAGACATCGTTGATGGTTAGAGAAACCCCATCGATAGTAATTGAACCTTTAGGGATAATATGAGCGATATACTTTGGCTCAACTTTGATGATAAAATCAGTTGCATTCTCTCTAGGGGTAATCTGAGCTACAACGCCTACACAGTCTACATGTCCTTGGACGATATGCCCTTCAAAACGGTCATCGAGTTGCATGGCAGGTTCAATGTGTACCTTTCCTGATATTTTAGACTCATCTATAATAGAACGGGTCTCATCGGCGAGTTCTAAATCAAATCCATCACTATGAACTTCTATAACTGTTAGGCAAACACCATTGATAGCAATAGAGTCACCCAGTTTGGCTTTATGCTTTGACTGAATGGTTAGAATGTTGTTTTGATAGCTTTTAACAGTGGCGATTTCGCGAATAAGTCCTGTGAACATGATACCTCAATTTACTTTGATGTGATTTTGGGAATTATAACGAGAATCTATATATTATCGGATTAAGTGCATTTGAAATTTACTTCATATCTGTCAAGTTAATTCTCATTTTTTAAACTTGAATTACCGTAATTTCAAGCATAAGAATATGCTATAATTAACAAAAATTAAACTCTTTAGGGAAAAGGTTGTTATCATGAGTAGTGTATGGTATAGTTTGAGTTTAGATCCAACAAAACAAGTTAGAATTGACTACTTGCCTCGACGTAAAGTTATCTCACTGTATAAAAATGATGTCCCTTATTTTTATCGATACTGTTCTAGCTATAAATATGTTGGGTGTGGTATTGATGCTGCTCACAGTTTTATGGGATGGTTTATAGATGACATTACGAGAAAGAGTGTGGTTAAAAAGGTTAAAAGTGTTAAAGCATTAAGCCACTTTGTTAACTTTTTCGATGAACTCGTTGATACCTTAACCGATATACTACCTGCACCTTATGACTATGATAATGTACGACAAAATGCCTACTTTACTACACCTTCTATGCTCAAAAAAGGTTTAAAAACATTAATCAAACAAGAACTAAATCCTGCACTAATAAAAAATCTTAAAATATATCAAAATGAAGATAATCACATCTTAGCTCAAAAAATTATATACCATTTAGAGAACGGATCTCCTGTTATTGCACTTATTGCCAATGGTGTACACTGGGTTACAATTGTCGGGATAAGTGTTGCATATGGTAGTGAAAATTCAAAAATTGATTTAGATCAGACAAAAGTAACGTATATCGATTTAACTAAAAGAGGCTCATACACTGTTCCTTTCTTATCACTCAAACTTAATGGATGGGAAAATAATACAAAACAGAAATGGGCAATACGGGTAGGCTATGACAGTTATCATGAAGGGACGATTTTAAGCCTTGAGAATGAAAAACCATACCTAGCTAAGCAACTACATGCATATAAGATTCAAATAATTACTGCCAAAAATGAAGAGGCTCAAACTAATGGAGATGTGTATATTACGCTTGTTGGGAATAGGTGGAAGAGTCATACCTATCAGGTTAAAACTCTTTGTAAAGATTTTCAACGCAACAGTTCAACAGAAGTAGCAATACTCTCTCAAGACTATTATGGAGAGATTCATCAAATTATAATTGAACATAAAAATAGCGATACTAACAACTGGTTCCTTAATACGGTTAGAGTTTCTCACTCTCATGGAAATAATAATAGATATGTTTTTAATGTTAAAAAGTGGGTTTCAAATAATCAAATACTTATTGTAGATAGAAGCTCTCATAGTTCTCTTTAAAATGCTCATATTAAACTTGAGGGTTTATCAAGGAACATGATACCTCAATTTACTTTGATATAATTACAACAATTATAGAAAAGAGAGTTTCAGATGAATTACGACGTAATAGTAATCGGTGGTGGTCATGCAGGTGTTGAGGCTTCTTTAGCATCTGCTAGAATGGGTGTTAAAACACTGCTTGTAACCATATTGGCAGAACAGATAGGAGCATCAAGCTGTAACCCAGCCATTGGTGGATTGGCGAAAGGACATTTGGTCAAAGAGCTTGATGCCATGGGTGGTGAGATGGGTCTTGCTACAGATGCGACAGGCATACAGTTTAGAATTCTTAACCAATCAAAAGGTCCAGCGGTTAGAGGTTCAAGGGCTCAGATAGATATGGATAGATATCGTATCTATGTGCGTGATGTAGTCCTTAATACCGAAAATCTAGATGTCAAACAAGAGATAGCCGAAGCACTAATCATTGAAAATGGTAAAGTAGAGGGTGTAGAGACACAATTGGGTAATCGATATATGGCTCCTAAAGTGATTATTGCTGCAGGGACTTTTCTAAATGGATTGATTCATATCGGTGAAAAGAGACAACAAGCAGGAAGACAAGGGGAGTTTGCCTCTATAGAGTTAGCTGAGTATCTGCGTAGTTTAGGTTTGGAGATAGGACGACTTAAAACAGGAACTTGTGCGAGGATTGATGGAAGTAGTATAGACCTCTCTGTTATGGAGCCACAAGGTGGAAATGAAGAGGCAGTACCTTTTTCATTTAGAACCGATAAAAAAACATTTAACCCAACGCAACTACCATGTCATGTAACCTATACCAATGAGACAACGCACACCATCATAGAGAGTAACTTCTATAGAGCTCCGATGTTCTCAGGGCAGATTGAGGGTACGGGTCCACGCTACTGTCCAAGTATCGAAGATAAAATAAGCCGTTTTCGTGAACGCGACCGTCATCAGATTTTTGTAGAACCACAAACCATTGAGGCGAATGAGTACTATATTAACGGTATGAGTACCTCACTACCAACCGATGTACAGTTAGAGATGATTCATTCGGTAAAAGGGATGGAGAACGCGAAAATAGTGCGTTATGGGTATGCCATAGAGTATGATTATGTACAACCAACAGAGCTAAAACATACCCTAGAGACCAAAAAGATAGAAGGACTCTACTGTGCAGGTCAAATCAATGGAACCACAGGCTACGAAGAGGCAGCAGCCCAAGGTATGATGGCTGGTATAAACGCAGCACTAAGTATTCAAGGCAAAGAGCCGTTTATTTTAGGACGTGAAGAGGCATATATAGGTGTACTTATTGATGATTTAGTAACCAAGGGAACCAAAGAGCCGTACCGAATGTTTACCTCTCGTTCAGAGTATCGACTACTGCTTCGTGAAGATAATGCCGATGTACGTCTCTATAAGTATGGGAAAGCATTTGGTTTATTAGATGAAGAGTATTTAGCAAAAGTTGAGAAAAAACAGGCTGATATAGATGATGCTTTAAAATATCTACGAGAGAACTTTGTGACACCTAACAAAGCCTTTATTGAACTCTTAATCAGTGTGGGTGAAGAGAAGATTAACGATAAGGTCTATCTGCTTGACCTCTTAGCACGTTCAAGCATGACCCAAGGGAAGTTAATCGCCTTAGTACCTGATTTTGTAAAGTATGATGATGAGGTGTTAGAGCAGATACTCATTGAAGCTAAATATAGTCGATATATTGAAAAGCAACAATCACAAGTCAATAAGATGAAAGATATGTTGCAAATAAAAATTCCTCAGGAGTTTGACTTTACTAAAGTATCGGGACTTAGTAATGAGATAGTTGAGAAGTTGAGTAAAATTAACCCACCAACTCTCTTTAATGCATCGGAGATTTCAGGGGTGACACCTGCCTCTTTGGAGATATTGCATATATATATAAAGATGGCACAAAGAGCAAGATAGAGTAGGCAGAGTATGAAAGTGAGTAAAGCATTTATAGAGTTAGGGATGGCAAGTTCCACACTTAATAAAGCACAGTGTGAAATTTTAGGGCTAGAGTATCCACTAGATGAGAATTGGGAAGCGTTAACGATAGAAAAAGAACTCTCATTAAAAGAGAGCAATCTGTTTCTTTTTTTAAGAGGAAAACTGGCACTTAAAGCCCAAGAGCAGATAATAAAAAACTATGAACTTGTAGCCGAATTTCACAAGAAAAAGGGTAAAAAAACAACAAATACTTTGGAGTCGGAGACTTTAGTCCCGAATAAGACGAGGCTAAAGCCGTCGGTTCCTAACGCTACGCTTACTATCTATTGCGATGGAGCGTGTAAAGGCAATCCTGGAAAATCAGGTAGTGGTTTGGCTATCTATCAGGGAGATAAAAAGCCTACGTTGCTTTATGGTGAGTATGAAGAGCGAGGAACCAACAATACAGCCGAACTAAAGGCACTCTATAAGGCTCTATTGGTTGCATCTGAACATCCCAAAGCTATTATAAAAACAGACTCTATGTATAGTTTGGATTGTATTACTAAATGGGCGTATGGTTGGAAAAGTAAAGGGTGGACAAAAAAGGGTGGTGAGATTAAAAATCTTGATATTATTAAAGTGGCTCATGAGTTGTATGAAGATATTAAAGATAGAGTAACGATAAAACATGTCAAAGGTCACTCTGGAGTTGAAGGAAATGAGTTGGCTGATAGGATGGCTGTTTATGCGATTGTCTCTAAAAGTAGTGGGTATGAGATGTATACATATGAAAATGTTGCTGATGTGTTGGTGATGGGTGAGGGCTAAACATGAAAAAGTACAAAGAGGCAAGAAAAAAAGCAAATAAAATATTTAAAGTATCTGATACAGAGGATCTTATATTAAAAGAAAAAGAGCTTACAGTTTTTCCTGTTAGTTTTAATTTTATAATTTTTGCAGAAGCTATCCATTTTGAAGAGATGGAGAGAACGGTATTAAAAAATATTCCTGATAGTTTTACTCAAGATATGTTAGAGCTATTTAAAGATACACCTTTTGAGAGTAATTTTTTATATTCATCTTTGGTTCGTACAAGTGATTTTTTGTATGATATAAATGATGTCGATGGAGTGGGAATTGCAAATTTACTACAAAAGTGTATTAGAATAGATGATTTTGGAGTAGTTGGAAAAGAGAAAGTAATCCCTTACGCTACTTTGAAACTGCACTACTGATCTGGCTACAATTTAGGGGCTATTCATCCTATGGAATCAGTTGCTTAGGGTAGGATTTTGGCTATGGTATTGATATTAAATCAATCCACTTTGTACATAACCGTGAGGGGATGGACTCTAGCGTAGTGGAGTTGAGTGTTGAGGCGTATCTGGAGGGGAAGAGGTAGGGGGAGTTTTAAAAGAGTATAAATTGGTTCGTGTTTATAAAGATAAGATTTGAAGGTATAGATTAAAATTTTAATAGTGAAAATAGCAAAAGCAGGATAGTTTAGGGTAGGTTATTTTAAAGAATAACTACAAAAACGAATGATATAATAAAGTAAAAAGGAGTCATCATGAACCTAGCTATAAACATACCTGATAATATATTTTTTGGTATCAATGAAACTGAACAGAGCTTAACTCAACTGCTGAAAGAGAAACTGGCTTTGGAACTCTACAAATCTCATCAAATCTCTTTAACTCAAGGTGCAAAGATGCTCTCTATGGATATTTATGAGTTTATGGGCTTTGTAAGTAAAAATGGTATTCCTGTTATTGAGGATTATGATATAGAAGATGAAGTGGCTGTTGCTAAGAGTATTTTAAAATGATTATTGGTGATAGTTCGGCTCTTGTTGCTTTGGCTACTATGGATAGACTTGATTTACTTGAAAAGATTTTTGATAAAATCTATGTACCACAAGCTGTATATGATGAGGTGACCATTAGTTATAAACCTTAAAGTGTTAAACTAAAAGAGTTTCTTTTCGATAAAGTGGAAGCCTGATAAACTTCTTCTTGATAATCCAAATTTTTTTACAGTTCTTTGTGCAAGTCCTAATATTGGTTCAATTCGTGAGAGTTTTTTTGTCTCACAAGTTGGGTTAAAACATCAAGTTCATTATCATGATAAAGGGGATTTTATAGTTAATGATAAGAGAGTATTTGAGATTGGTGGTGCATCAAAAAGTGATGAGCAACTAGAAGGAAATTCTTTTGGTTATGTGGCTGCTGATGATATAGAGATAGGGTTTGATAATAAAATTCCTCTTTGGTTGTTTGGGTTTTTGTATTAGATTGTAATCAAAAAATTAACAATCCTTTGCAACCAAGTTCTCTTTTTGAAGCCTTAAAAGAGAATCAGTATGGTGACTCTTTACGGATAGAGCAGGAACGAATTCCCTTAGAATATCTGTTGATGAGGTTGTAGTTTAATCTATTTATATTAGAATGGCAAAAACATAGAATATTAGGATAATTATGAAACTATACTACTACGCACACACAGGACATAAAAAAGGTCTTGATAGACTTAAAAAAGCAACAGCTCTACTTAAAAAGTTTAATGCTCATGGAGTAGATACCATGCTTTTGGTGAATGATTTTAGAGCAGGGTTGGTTGCCAAAGAGTTTGGTATACGAGAGTCGGTGACGATTGAGACCATACTTGATATTGATGCTATTGCTCAGTTTGGAGATGTGGTGATTATTGACTCTCCAGAAGATGATAGAGGACGGTTAGAACAGTACTGTACAGACTATAAACAGGTCTTTAGATTTGCACAAGATGAAAATGATACAAGTCGTTATGGTGAGACTATGATTGAACTAGATTGCGATGAAAATGATGAAGCGTGTATCTCTGGAATAGTGATTGATGATATCTATTTTGAAGAGCATGAAAAAGTAGATAGAACGCTCTTCTTTTTAGGTGACAGTGATGCAGACAAAACCATACTCTCTAACGCTGATTTTTTTGAAAATGAGGAGATGGAACTGCTCTTAGGTCACTACTTTTATGTTAAATATGAAGATGATTTGGCAAAAATATTTAAAACACTACATGAGCCAGAAGAGTATAGTGAGTTGATTTGTAACAGTAAAAGAGTGGTGACATCATCACTCCAATGTGCCTTGGAAGCACGGATAAGTGGGGCGAATGTCATTTTTATTGATGATAGTCAACAAAAAAATTGTTCAAGTATGCTTTTGGAAAAGTTACAAATTTTAACAGTTGATGGATTTAACAAAAATGAATATAAACAGATAGTGTTGGATAATGCTGAGAGTTGTCACCTTATCACTCAAAAAACCGAAATAATCGCTTCTAAGATTATAAATAACTTCTCTTTATAGTAACTATTAATATATCTTCTGGAATAATTGAGCTACAATTTATTATAAAGGAAAGGTATGAGTAGTAGAAGAGACTTTATGGGTATGGCTCTTGGTGGTTTTACTGCCCTAGGTGGTATCGGTGCATTATATGCGATGAAGAAATCTTGGGATCCACTTCCAAGCGTTGAAGCTGCAGGTTTTACAACAATAGACCTTAAAGATGCTAAGGAAA
>JAHZJZ010000049.1 GCA_022600655.1 Campylobacterota bacterium
ATGAATATACATGAAATGATTTAGACCAAGTAAATAAAATAAAAATAGCGTATGAAAATGGAGTTAAAAAAGGAAAAGATAAACAGATTAATAGTAATGTTAAAAGTGAGATTAAAAATATTGTTGAAAATAATTTAAGAAATGAGATAGAGAAAGTAATTAATGATATTACAGAAGATTATGAAATCTTAGATAAAGAAATTAATGATCTAAGTAAAACTGTAAAAAAAACATTTATGTCAACAATATTGAAAAAAATTATTAATAAAAACTAACCACATAAAGAAAGAACACTATGAAAGATAAATCAATAAGTTAACTAACACTAACCATAACACTAAAGAAAGTATAACTAACACTAAAGGAGAATAGATTATGAAAACACCAACACTAAACCCTGAGACTGAGAACCTGAGAATGGAAATGGGTGGAATTCTACATAGGATATTTATTGGAAGATTAAATGTTGAAATGGCAACTACTCAAGCAAACCAAGTTGTCTCCAAAGTAGAACAGCGAGCAAGGGAAGAGGAGCGAAAGAGAATCAAGTCAGCATTTATAAAACATTTTGCTGGTGCTGGAGAATTATTTTTCCCATATCGAGGAGTTAGTGATGTAACCCTAGACGATGAAATCGCGGCTGCACAAGATGAATGGAAACAGGTTTTAGAAGAACTAACCCCACCTACTACAAACGAAAGGAAGAAATGAGCGACAAGTTAATCTTCAAAGAAACATATTCTTCAGAATCTTTATATGATTTAGGTAGAGATATAGGAGAAGCTATAGATGAAAGATTTAATGACAAGATGAAAGACTTACCACGAATGAAAGATTATCCAGAGTTTAATAGAGGAGAATTTGTAGTAACAGTTGTATGGAAAGATAACCCAGAGGAATAACCTATGCCTACACCACAATTAGATAAAGAAGTAGAAGAACTAAGAGATGAAATAATCACAACATCTCCAACTTGGTCTGTAAGACACATGTTTGATCGTATGACAGATATGATTGATAAATCTTACAACCTCGGTGTTACTTCTACCATAGAGAGAGTAGGAGTAGATTTAAGAGAAATAGAACAAGAATTACTATCAATCGGCATGGAAAAACAATCAGGAATAGCAATAAAGAGAATTGACCAAGCCCTTTCTACCCTCAAACAAGAATTACTAACTAACTTAAAGGATAAATAATATGAAAATATTTTTTGATACGGAGTTTACAGGACTTCACAAAAACACAACACTAATTAGTATTGGTATGGTAGCAGAAGATGGTAGGGAACTTTATTGTGAACTAAATGACTATGATAAAAGTCAGGTTGATAATTGGATTAAAGAAAATGTGATTTCTAATTTATACAACACAAACCCTATTAATAAAAAACAGCTTAAAAAAACAATAGAGGGATTTTTAGAGCCTTACGACAGTGTTGAAATATGGTCAGACTGTCTATCTTATGACTGGGTACTCTTTAACGATATTTTTGGTCATGCGTTTAATATCCCTAAAAATGTTTATTACATCCCATTTGATATTTGTACCCTAATGAAAATCAAAGGTGTTGATCCAGACATTAATAGAGAAGAATATTGTGGCTTTGCAGAAGAAATAAACCAGAAACACAATGCACTACATGACGCCAGGGTTATTAAGGCTTGTTATAGAAAATTAGTTGAGGATAAACAGTAATGAAAGAATTAAAAGAAAAGATGGACTGGAGAGAAAGATTCAAAGGATATTACTTTCCTGGAGAACCAGGTAATCTTAATGCAGACTGGTATCAAGCAGATAAAGCACTAATCTACTTGATTGAACAACTCCTATTAGAACGTGATAAGGAAGTGATAAAACTAATTGAAAGTGAAATAGAAAAAACTTGGGATGTAGATGGCTATAATGCAGTTGCAGGAGCAGGAGCAAGAAGAAAATTAAAAGACTTACTTAAAACCTTAAAGAAAGAATAAATGAAAAAGATACAAGTTAAGATAAATGGAGAGTGGAAAGAAGTATTGGGTGGCAGTTTTGATCTTTCCAATAAAGAGTTTATAGCTTGGGATGATGTTTGTGTAACTATTGATGATATTAAACTAATAGATGAATCAGAAGAAGAATGTGAGTACACTATTTGCAAAGACCATCCAGAGTTAGCTTGTAAAGATACATTAAGGCTAATGGGTTATAAACCTAAACAAAAGATAGAAATGTGTTATGAAATGAGAAGATTATGGAAACAAGGAAAACCATATAAATCAAAACAATCTACTTAGAAACTTGTTCACATAAACCCATACTTCTGAAGTGGGTTGACAAGTTAAGTCTGGTAGTAGTATAGTGATAAACAGCAAATAAACTGCAAATATATATGGGAAAACCACAAGACTTTAAACCAGGAGATCCAAGAATAAACCGTAAAGGTAGACCTCCAGTTCCTTGGACTTGGAGTGGATTACTCAGAGACTTAGGAGATAAAGAAGAGATAGACGAGAAAACAGGTAAGAAGAAACCAATTAAGCAACTCATAGCAGAAGCCCTCACAAAAGAAGCTAAAAAAGGAAATGTTCCAGCCATTAAGGAATATGGAGACAGAATAGATGGTAAGGCTAAACAAAACCATGAAGTAGGAGGAGTAGACGGTAATACAATTAAAGTAGAAATAGTTGACTATGGGAGTGAAGATTAGTCTCCAGCCAAAGCAAAGAGAAGCTATAAAGTCCTGTGATAAATACGAGAATGTATTTTTTGGAGGTGCTAAAGGTGGAGGAAAGTCTCATGTTGTTAGAGCTAAAGAATTAATAAGAAGACTTAAATATCAAGGAACTCATGGTGTTATTATTCGTAAGACTTATGATGAATTAAGAGTAAATCATATTCAGAAGTTCTTTACAGAATATCCAGAAACTAGAGCCTGGTATAACAAATCAGAGAAAACAATACATTATCCAAATGGATCTACAACAGCATTTAAGTATCTAAGAAGAACAGAAGATGTATATAACTTCCAGGGACTAGAGTTTGATGATATATCTCTTGATGAAGCTACTCAACATGAAGGTATAGTGGTTAAAACACTAGCTTCTTCTTTACGTACAACAAACCCAAACATAAAACCAAACTTCTTTCTCACTGGTAATCCTGGTGGTATTGGTCATTCATTTATGAAGAGGTTATTCATAGATCGCAACTTCAATCAAGATGAAACACCAGAAAACTATCACTTCATACCAGCTAAAGTGTTTGATAATGAAGCTATTATAAAGAACGACCAAGCTTATTTAAAACGTCTAGAAGCACTACCTGAGAGGCTTAGAAGAGCTTATTTAGATGGAGACTGGAACATATTTGCAGGACTAGCATTTGAAGAACTAGATTCTATTCATATAGTTAAGCCATTTAGACTTCCAGATAATACTAGATTCATAGCAGGATATGATTATGGTTATGCTCATCCATTTGCATGGGTGTTATTTGCTATTACTCCAGATAAGAAAGTCTATGTTGTTGATTATCTTTCAATGAATAAGAAAAGACCAGATGAACAAGGCAAGATGATAGTTGAAAAGATAGAGGAGTGGGAATTAGACCATCTATATATCTACTCAGGAACTGATATTTGGGCTAATAAAGAAGGAAGAAGTACCATTTGGGAACAATTATCTAAATCAGTAGGTAAGAAAGCTAGCTTTATTAAAGCTTATACAGGAAGAATTGATGGTGTAGCAGAGATTAGAAAAGTAATTGCATGGAGAAATACAAAGACTGGAGAACCACAATTAAGATTCTTTGAAAATACACTAGACGTTTATGACCAAGTAAGAGGTATGCAGATAGATGAGAAGAAGCTAGAAGATGTTATAAAAGTAAACGCAGATGATGACGGAGATGGTGGGGATGATAAGTATGATGCATTTAGATATGGTGTTATGGCTAGACTCTACCCAAACAATAAAAAACCTGATACAGTGAAGAATAATTCAGGTGCAGAACTAATGAGATTTGTAGAATTACATAGGAATATTGCAAGATGAATCTAACAACAGTTAAAGATTATGTGGAAATAAACTTATCTAAGTTATTATCATCAATGTTTGACGGAATAGATTTCAGAGACAGGTTTTCAGTTACAAGAGAGTTAGATATATGGAAAGCAGAGACTGAAGAGTTGTGGAATATTAAGAAGGGTAATCAAGCTGAGACATTCAATGTTCTGTTTGATGATGAAGTTATACTTTCCTTCTCAGAAGATAATACCCCAGCAGAAGTTAGAAGAATGTTCTTAGAAGGCTTTTTAGATGCCTATGAGGACGAGAGAGTGTATCTTAATAAAGAGATGTATGAAGAAAGAGCTAAAAAAGAAGCTCAAGAGAAAATGATAAGAGAGGCTCAAAAAGAAGAGAGAAGAAGAAAAGACCTAGAAAAACTATCCAAAGAAGAAAAAGAAATAGCTAACATTGTATTAGATGAAGTAGAAAAGGATAAAGGTCATGCGTCTGCCTCGTGATTTTACTCAAACAGAACTAGAGTTATATAACTATCTTATTACTGGTAATATAAAAAACATGGCTACAGCAAGCCTTTATGAGAAGCTAGAAGATCCAGTTGATAAGTTCTTAGTGGCTTATGTATTTGAGCTAGGTAATACAAGAGTATTAGCAGAACAAGCACTTGGTCTATCTAAAGCTACTATATGGTCTAAAATAAAGAGAATTAAACGAATACTAGCTGAATATTATAAAATATAAGCATGGCAAAAAAGAAAAAAGACTTCCTACAATTCCTAATTACTCAAAAAGATAAGGCTAAAAAACATACTAAGCAGTTTATTGAGAGAAATAAACAAGATGTTAGTCTTTACGAGGGAAAACACATAGTAACAGCTCAAACAATAGTTGATGCTGGTGGGGACATTGTTTCTGCATCTAACGCTCAATCAGAGAATAGATATAAGAAGCCTAGTAAGATGATCTTTACTAACACTGAAAGTGCTAAGTCTACTATCTTTGATAGACTACCAGATTTAGTTTTCAAGAATAGAAATGAAGATAGTGATATTAAGAGACAATTGGTTGAAGGTGTATATGAATACTTGAAGGATAAGTTAGATCTAATGACCTTTGCTAATGATTCTCTACATTGGTTTGTACTATCTGGATTTAATATTGGATTTGTAGACTACATGGTTAAGTCTTATGAGGCACAACAGTTTGATGAGAGTGGAGAGCCAGTAATGGATGAGTTCGGAGAACCAATGACTTATGAGAAGTTTGAATATGATGATCCTATTGTATATACAGGAGATCCTAGTAAGAACTATTATTCAGAGGCTTCAAAATACTCAATAGACATGAGTAAAGTACCTTTTAATATTCGTGAAGAAATGATTAATGTTGATTTGATTAAAGATATATATGGAGAGACTTGTGAACCAGATGCAGTAGAATCTACAGCAGATGATGGAACTAAAACAAAAGACGCTAATCTAGCTAGAACATGGTTCTTAACAGGCAATATTCCTTCTAAATATAAACAATATGTTGAGAACTGGGATGTAGAAGCTGAATATTATATAGTATTTACTAAGAAGAAGATTTTACTACAAAAGAGACGTAAGAGACGTCAATGTAAACTGATTAGATGGTATGCACAACCAAGTGAGTTCTTTGGATTTGGATTTGGTAAGATTGGAGAATCATTCCAGGAGAATAAAGAGTTAAGAAGAGAACAGATATCTAGAAACGCAGATTATCACGCATTTGCTAAGTTGGGATTGAAGAATGATGGCGATGAGAAAGTAAATCCAGAACTATATAAAGATCCTAGAGCTAATCTAGTTATTCCTTATACTTCACAGATGCCAGAGTTTATTACACCTCCAGACATAGGTAATAGTGTTATTACAGATCTTGAGAAAACAGAATCAGATGCTCAGGCAGCGTTTGGATTATTAGATATCTCTACAGGTGCTCAAGATAGTTCTACAGTTGATACAGCAACAGGACAAACAATATTCGCAGAAGCTGCAGCTCGTAAGATGAAGTCTGGTAAGCGTGCAATAATGCTCTACTACAGGGCTATTGTTATTGAGTTGTTCAAACAATGTCAAGAGAACTGGACTGATCCAAAACCTATTACATTAACAGATGATGATGGTATTACTGAAGAAGTAATGGTAACTAAAGAAGATCTAGCTGATATAGACTTTGATAAAGACTTAGATATAGATGCAGAGAGTGTCTCTGTAAACAAGGATGTTATTCGTGAGCAAATGATTGCTCTTTATGACAAGGTTAAGGATGATCCATTGGTAGACCGTAAGAAAGTCTTTACAGATATGTTACGTAAAGGATTTGGTATTACTAACCCAGATAGATATATTAAAGAAGCTAGTAATGTTGAACCAGGAACTCCACTAATGAACCCTGAAACTGGAGAACAGTTTACAGTTGGAGAAGCTGGAGAGGTAGTATCTCAACAAGCACAGGATGAAATGGCACAACCAAGTGGAGAACAAGTAGCTCAATCTCAGGGTGCAGTATTAAATCAAAGATAATATGAAACAACTTGCTAGTAATAGTAAATATGCAACTAAACCTATTTTAGTAGATGATGATACTTATGAATGGGCATCAAAACATAAATGGAAAGTTGATATCCAAGGATATGTTAAAAGAAATACTTGGGATGGAAAAAATAAAAAATATAATGTTGTTATTTTGTCTAGAAAAATAATGAACGCTCCAGATGATAAAGAGGTTGATCATATAAATCTAAACACTTTTGATAATCGTAGAGAAAATCTTAGATTATGTACTCATAAAGAGAATTGTTTTAATAGAGAAAAACATAGTGGAAAAAACAAATATAGGGGTGTTTATTTGCTTAAAAGAAAAAGTGGCGATAGGTGGATTGTAAAAGTTGGAAAAGAATATTTAGGTATATTTTTTGATATTAAAAAAGCTGTATTAGCTTATAATAAAAAAGCAGTAGAAAAGTATGGAGTATTTGCGAGGATAAATCATGTGGGTTGATTCAGGAAAAGGTAAAGGTATTTGGAAAGAGAGAATTAACGAGACAACTGGAGAATCTTCAATCAAAGAACATACCCCTAAGGTAGTTTGGAAGTCTTGTAAAGCTGGATCTCATTCCTATAAACTATCTGGTAATCGTGAGATAACTTGTGATAAGTGTGGATTAATGAGTGCCTTTGTACCAGGTAGAGACAATGAACTTCTCAAGAGATATAAGATAAACTAAACGTTTTCCAATTCAATTAGATAAAATAGATGTATAGACCAAGTTCGCACATGCGTTCAGTCTTAGTTATAGAAAGGATCACGTCATGAATGACAATCCAACAGTAGATGAGGCTTTTGAAGCAGCATCAGCAGAATTAACAAGTACGGAGGAAACTCCAAAAGAAGAGGTGGAAACACCTAGTCCAAGCCCAGAAGAATCTGAGTCTAAAGACGAATCTGAAGAAAAACCATCGGAAAGCCCTGAAGAGGACACCAAAGATGAATCTAAAGAGGAAGAAGTAGATTTCTTGAAAGTAGAAGGCGACACTTCCAAAATGACCCCTGATGAACTCATGGAGGTTAAGAAAAACTGGGAGAGAGCCTATACAGCCAAGCGTCAGTCAGAACGAGAGGAATTGGCAGAACTAAAGAGACAACTTGCTGAGAAAGAGGAACAAACTCCAGCCCAGGCTGAAGAAATGAAACCTCTTGAACAGATGACTCAACAAGAATATGCACAATATGTTGCAGACATGGCGAAAGCCGAGGTCAGAGTAGCAGAAGATAACGCATATATAGAGGCACAAGAGAAGTCTTTTTACGAAGCTGATCCTAGACTAAATCAAGACAATCCAGAGTTTAACGAGGATTTACACGATTTAGTTTCAATGCGTCTTTCTAATGAGAGGGAACAACATGAATCTGAAGGAAATCCAGTGAAGTCTTTTGACTTTATAGGAAGAACTAAAGAACTCATAGGAGCTTACGACAAAAATATAAAAGTAATAAAACAACATTATCTTCAAAACCAGTCGAAGATTGCTAGAACAAAGGCAAACGATTTTGCAAAAGACACCCCTAAAACATCTGGGGCAAAAACAAAGCAAAAGACTATGAACTTGGACGAAGCACTCGAAGCTGCAATGGGATAAGGAAAGAATGAATGGCAGATGTAAATCTAGGGCAATTAGCCTCAACCACTCTGAAGAATTATCAAAAATCACTTAAAGATAATATCTTCAAAAAACACGTATTATTAGATCACTTGAAATCAAGTGGTGGAACAAAAATGTTCGATGGCGGACGTAGCTTAGTCGCTCCATTAATGTATGGAACTAACGACACAGTTATGAAGTTCTCTGGTACTGACGTATTAGACAACACTTACCAAGAAGGCATTGATGCTTCAGAATGGGATTGGAAATATTACAACGTTTCTATCGTCATCACTAAAACTGATGAAAGTAAAAACAGAGGTAAGAATGCAATCATTAACCTTTTGAAAGCTAAAATCAAACAAGCAGAAAACTCCTTGTCTGAAACTCTTAATGAAGACCTCATGACTGGTTCAGATGCTAAAGGTTTAGTCGGACTTGATTCTATTATCGGTACTACAAGTACCGTAGGTAGCATCTCAGGTTCTACAAACTCTTGGTGGAGATCAACTGTAGACTCTACTGCTGAAGTCTTGACTTTCGCAGATATGAGAACTGTCAAAAACGCTTGCCGTAATGGTGCAGGTGGAAGTAGACCAAGTTTGATTCTTTGTTCACAGAACATGTATGAAAAGATGTTCGCTCTTGTTACAGCAATGTATGGATTTAATCCAGGACCTAAGAGTCAAGAAGGTAAACGTCTAGCTGATGCTTCATTTGAAGTGCTCGAGTTTGAAGGTGTACCAGTTTCCTATGACGAGGCAATCGCAGATGGAACTATCTACATGATCAACAAAGAGAACTACAAACTAGGTATCTTAGATGGTTGGGACATGAAGGCTATCAACAAGCCAGAACCATCCAATCAGCATGTAACTATTAAAGATATAGTGTTTGGCGGTGCAGCTTATACCGACAGACGTGCAAGTTTAGGTAAACTAACTGCAAAGACAATAAGCTAATATTAATAAAAGTCCTCTCCCTCGATTGGGGGAGAGGCTCTCATGAAAGGAGACCCTATGGGAACAGCAAGAAAATCAGTCGCTAGAACAGGATTCGCTTCCGCTAACGATGCAACAGACTTAAATGAAGTCGGATCTATAATGGATGGTCAATCCAAACAATATAGATATGTAAGAGTAGAAGACTTAGCTCTCGCAGCAAATGACGTAGTTGAATACGCAGATGCTACAGGAATGAAAGTTTCTCAAGACCGTGCAGGTGGATCATCCCTCGGAAGATCTTTCGCAGGTGTCGCTTTGAACACTGTTACTGACGCTTACTACACTTGGGTTCAAGTTAAAGGTGTAGCTACTTGTAAAGTAGCAGCAGGAGCTGCAGCAGGTGCTACAGTAGCCGCAGGTGCAAGAGTTGTAACTCATGCAACTTCAAACGGAGCAGTCGCAACAGCAACTACTTCAACTGAAGCTCAAGCTTTCGGAACAGCTTTGTCAGCAGACACAGCAACAACTTCCGCAGCAGGAACTGTTTCAGTTATGCTCGACTTGTAATCTAAGTAAAAGATTAAAACTGATTAGGGGGCTTGCAAAAGCCCTCTTTTTAGTGGTATATTGGTTAAATATGAAGGTAGGCATAGCAATTCCAACACCTCAGTTTGTCTCAGCACAATTCGCACTTGGTAATCTTCCTCTAATAATCTCAGACGCTAAGAAAAAAGGATATAAGGTATCCTTGTTATATAAATCAGGTGTTCGCACTGATAGTAATCGTAATCACATGTTAAAAGAATATCTTGAAACAGATGTAGATTATATCCTTCACATAGATGCAGATCAGATATATCCAGCAGATATTATAGATAAACTAGTTAAAGCCAATGTAGATATTATTGGCTCTGTTTATTTTAAGAGGTCAAAGCCATATGATCCAGTTGTTTATGTAAAGAGTGGTAATGAAGTAAATCCATATAGACCAGTGGATCTTAAAGGATATGGTCCTCATCACTATGAAGTAGATGGTATTGGTTTTGGAGGTATGCTAGTTAAGATGGATGTATATAGGAAAATGGGAGACGATAAGTGGATGGTATATGGCAAGAACTTCCACAATCCTACTAAGGATACACATAAAGAGACTCATGATTTAGTTTTCTGTCAAACAGCTCAGAAGTATGGATATAAAATATATGTACACAATGGAGTTCAATGCTATCACATAGCAGAAGTTCCTATTGGGAAAGAAGATTATGAACGATGTCGTAGTAATAATGCCTAGCATTGATGTTAAAGAATCTACAAAGACAATGAATCAATTAATTAGAACTGCTGGAATGGAAGCAGACTTCTTTGTATTGGAAGATAAGAAAAGAACTGGTTTTATAAAAACTGTCAATGAGTTTGTTAAGCAAACTAACTATAAATACTATGTTTATACAGCTCAAGACTCATTTGGAGGTAGAAACTGGTTAAAACTAGCCTGGGAAGCTCTTGAGAAGTCTCAAAAAGGGCTTTTTGCATTCAATGACGGTAAATGGGCAGGAAAAATGGCAGGATTTGGTATGGTTAGAAGAAGTTGGAAAGCTCCTTTCTTTGAAGAGAGTTATAAAGCTAATTATGCTGATGTTGAACTAACAATGATTGCCATAGAAGAAGATGAGCTTGTAACAGATCTTAGATCACTTCTTGTTGAAGTTGATTTTGATAAACATTTAAGGTCAGTACAAATGGATGATAAGAAGTTATTTGCTGAAAGAAAGAAAAATGGATTTGATGGTCAAGTTAAAAATAAGGAAATACTAAAACTATTCTACTAATATGAACATATATACTGGTGGCACTTTTGATGTTTTACACGCTGGACATATAAACTTCCTCAGACAATGTAGTGATTTGGCTGGATCTGGAGAAGTTATAGTTTCTCTTAATACAGATGAGTTTATTACTGAGTATAAGAAGAAACCTCCACTCTATTCCTATAAGGAGAGAGCTAAGTTGTTAATCTTGTTAAACTATGTCAATAAAATAATTCCTAACACTGGTGGTGCAGACTCAAAACCAGCTATTCTAAGTGTAAACCCAGATTTAATAGCAATAGGAGACGATTGGTTGTCAAAAGACTATTTTAAACAAATGGGATTTACTAAAGAATGGCTACAAGCACAGGAAATAGGGTTATGTTATTTACCTTATACTAAGGGTATATCTACATCAGATATTAAAAAGAGATGCAACAAGCTATAGTAATTGCCACAACACCATCAACAAATCCTTTTCTACAGAACCTACTCTATTCAATTAATGGGTATGACAAATACCCAATTATTATCCTATCTGACTATAACTATGAGCTTGGAAAGATTAAGTTTATGGTGGAACATATAGACTTTGATGAGTTTTTATTGCTCCATGACACTTGTGAAATAAAAGATACTTCTTTATTTGATATTGTTTTTAAACTAATGTCTGGAAAATCAGTGTCTTTATCAACATCTCCTTCTCCATGTGGATCTTATCTTGGTAAATATAGACGTGAAGTATTAGAAAAAATGACCATACCAAAGATTAGTTCTAAACTGGAAACAGTAGATCAAGAAGAGATATTTAATAGAAGTTATCCTGATGAGTGGCACTATCTTAAACCAACACTAAAAAATAGTAATATTTTTGTGAACAAGTTTGGTAAAGATGTGATGGTTTTGGAAAATAAATACTTGATTAAATACAAATCAACATGGACACGATCTCAAATTAAACCTTCTTAACTATATATTGATAAAATATAACTACGATCTAAAGTAATTATATAAAGGAATAATCCAATGGATAAGCATTTCAATCAAATAAAAACCGTCTTGGCTCAAGCAGAATCTGAGATATTAAATGAGCTAGAGGTTCGCAGAGAAGAACTAGAGAAAGAATCTAAAAAGATCTCTCAACAAAGAAGAGCCGTCGCAACTCGTGATAAGAATCTAAAACAAGCAGAACTAGACTTTGAAAAGAAGACTAAGAATATTGACGCTAAATACAAAGCTATTAGAAAGAGTGAAGAACTAGAAGAGTTTAATAGACAAATCAATGATGGCTTGGCTCGTCTTGAAGTAGAACGTAAAGATGTTGCTGAGAGAGAAGGTGTTGTTAAAGCTAAGTTAGAAGAACTAGAGAAAAGAGAGCTTAAACTTAATGAAAACAGACGCACCTACAAAGAGAAGATTGAAAAAGACATATTAGGTAAGTTCTTAAAATAAGGAGATAAATGTCCGTAACTGTTAACGATGCTCTATTAGGAGCATACTATCGTAGAGGAGAGAACTCTGTACCTAATGATGCTAACGTAAAAGCTCGTGGTATTTCTTTCGTAGGAGAAGGATATCGAGAACTCCTAAGACAAAACACATACTGGTTTACTACTAAGACTTACGCCACTCAAACAGTGGATGGTAAAGATATTTACGCTTTAAATAGTGATTATAGGGAAATGATAGAGGTTAGATATAACGGAGCTAAGGTTTATGCTAACTCAGAAACCACAGCAGCTAATGTTTATAGATTCCCACCTATTTATTCTCCATATCCAGTAGGAGGGGTAGGAAATAGTTGGTATTACATCTCAGGAGATGATCTAATACTCGTCCCTAAATCATCTGAAACACCAACTTCATACGATATAACTGATATTACTGTTTCTGGAACTGTAGCAACTGTTACAACTTCAGCAGCTCATGGTCTAGGAGTTGATTATTGGGTAGAGATAGACGGATGTACTCAAACTGAGCTAGATGGCTCAAAACAAGTCACTACAGTGCCTTCTACAACCACTTTCACATATACAGTGGCTTCTGGAACTACTAGTGAAACTCCAACAGCTACAGCAACTCGCAATAACTTAGAAATGAAACAATATTATCAACCAACTTCTAGCTTCACTGATTTAACAGACGAGATTACTATTCCAGTTAGATACAAAGATGTTTTATCAGCTTATGTATTTGCTAGACTTGCTCAACTTGAAGGAGAAAGAGGAGATGCTAGTGATGGATTTAATGAGTTCAATGGAATAATAAAGCAAATGAATCAGGAGAATCTTAAAGACAACTTGTAAACTAATGAATGAAAATAACAAAAGAAAAAAACCAACCAACAAAACAAGAAGTAGCCACAGGTTTTCTAGGTGGCATTAATGCTTTTCAGGATGAAACACTTATAAAAGACTCAGAACTTACAGAGGGAAAGAACATTCTTCTTAATGTAGATGGAGTTTCTCCTCGTTATGGATCAACAAACTATGGATCAGAAGATGGAACTAGTATTCTTGGATCTATAGCCTACTATCAGTCAGACGGAACACGTGAGCTGCTAAGACTTGCAGCAGGCTCAAACGACAAGTTACAAAAGTA
>JAHZJZ010000050.1 GCA_022600655.1 Campylobacterota bacterium
AAATTTTTCATGATATTACTTACGCTACTTCTGTTATTTTTGTTGGCTACAAAACTATTTGTTACGCCTCAAACAATGGTAGAGAAAAATGTTACAGTTCTTCCCCAAAAGACTCAAGAACCAACTGCTATTAAAGAGGTGCAACCCACCTCCTCAGTTCAAAATTTTTCACAAGTTCAAACCTCGGATGAGACTCAACTTATTGAGACCTATAACAAAGAGGTTACAGCTCTTCTCAAAGAGGCTTTTTCAGCTAAAAGTAATGAAGAGTTTGAAAAGAGTTTAAATATCTATAATCAAATCATTGAACTGTTAAGAGGTTCTAGTGATACCGAACTTTTAAAACTCTATGCTAAAGCACACTTTGGTAAAGCCTCTCTACTCAAATACCATATGGGTAGAGAAGAGGAAGCTTTACAAACCTATGAAGCCATCGCTCAGGAGTTCAAACATAGTGACAATGTCGAACTTTTAAAACTCTACTCTCAAGCACAGATTTACAAATCACACCTACTTGATCGTGAAAAGTCATCTGAAATTTATGATGAAATCATCGAAAAGTTTAAAGATAGTGATGATGTTACACTCCTTCGACAGTTTGCTTTGGCTCAAATCTCCAAATCATACTTAACTACAGGCTATGAGAGCGTAGAAATTTATGATGCAATTATTAACAAGTTTAAAAATAGAGATGATAAAGAGCTACTCAATGAGCTATACCAAGCCCAACTCAATAAAGCCTATATACTTGAAGAGTCTATTAAAAATAAAGAGGAAGCCATAGAGGTTTATGAGCAGATTATTGAACAGTTTAGCACCTATGATACGCCAGAGTTTCAAGAGAGAGTAGATGCTGCACTCTTTGCTAAAAGTTTTCTACTGATGGATGGCGATGGTGAAGAGTCCATGGAGATTTTTGATACACTAATTGATAAATATAAAAACAGTGACCTTAACAATATCCCTCAAAATCTCGAATACTCTATTGTTAACAATATAGAACTTGCCCTTATTACCAATAATGATGACGCAGAATACCAAGAGTTAGCCCGTACCTATCTTGAAAACTCCAATGAAGCAAAACCTCAAATTGAGATGCTAGAGATTTTAAAAAATGCACAAGAGTTAGACCAAGATGAAGCTTTAGCTAACTGGAAAGAGGAATATAAAGACTTTTCCTTTCAAAACTGGAGCTTTTCAGAACTGGAACGATGGAACAATGAAATGGAAGAGGGAGAGAGTAAAGAGCGAATTAAAAAATATCTTGATAGCTTTGCAACACAAAATAGTCCAGTTATCTATCAAGACCCTTATCAACACCATCAAAGCACCAAATAATAGTTAACAATCACTCCATTTTTGTGCTATGATTATGAAAAGGATAAATCATGAAGTACATAAAATTTTTTAATGAAATAAGAAACAATGATGTCGCTTTGGTTGGTGGTAAAAATGCCTCGTTAGGGGAAATGTACCAAGAACTTGTCCCTTTAGGTATTAATGTACCCAATGGCTTTGCCATAACTGCAGAGGCATACTTCTATCTTCTGCAAGAGGGTGGTATCCAAGAGCAAATTGAAGCACTGCTTCAAGGGGTTGATACCATCGACCTGGGTGTACTACAAAATAAAACCCAACAGATTCGAGAACTTATCTTCTCTACTCCCCTACCCTCTGACCTCCAAGAGGAGATTATGGCTGCTTATGCCAAATTGGGCTTAGAGTATAACAACCAAGTGATTGATGTAGCTGTACGAAGCTCTGCTACGGCTGAAGATTTACCTGATGCCTCGTTTGCTGGTCAACAAGACACCTTTTTAAATGTACAAGGGTTAAGCTCACTGATTCACCACATTAAACTCTGTTTTGCTTCGCTCTTTACAGCTCGTGCTGTGAGCTACCGTGAATCACGTGACTTTAACCATTTTGAAGTGGGACTCTCAATCTGTATACAAAAGATGGTGCGAAGTGACAAAGCCTCTAGTGGAGTAATGTTTACCATTGATACCGAAAGTGGATTTGATAAAACCGTACTCATTACCTCGACATGGGGATTGGGTGAAAATGTGGTGGGTGGACTGGTCAACCCTGATGAGTTTTATGTCTTTAAACCAACACTCAAAGAGGATAAACAGCCTATCATCAAACGCTCATTGGGTACAAAAAATATCAAGATGATTTATGCCAATAAAAACTCAGGTAAAAATACACTCAACATTGCAACCACAACCAAAGAGAAAGGGTCATTCTCCATTACAGATGAAGAGATACTCACCCTAGCCAAACAAGCTGTGATGATAGAGGAACACTACTCTGGTGAAGCAAAAAGGTACCAACCGATGGATATTGAGTGGGCAAAAGATGGACTCAATGGTCAACTCTACATCGTTCAAGCACGACCAGAGACAGTGCAGAGTCAAAAAGATGGTTTTGTAGAGGAACGATACTCTCTCGAAGCGACCAATAATAAAGTTCTAACCAAAGGTATCGCCATTGGCTCCAAAATTGGTAGTGGGAAAATAAGGGTTATCGAGAATTTAGAAGGAATCTGTGAATTTAAAGAGGGAGAGGTTTTGGTTACTGACATTACCGACCCCGACTGGGAACCTGTGATGAAAATAGCCTCTGCAGTTATTACCAATCGTGGGGGTAAAACTTGTCATGCAGCCATTGTCGCTAGAGAGATAGGTGTTCCTGCCATAGTGGGGTGTCACAATGCTACAGAAGTGCTAAAGAGTGACATTGAAGTGACTTGTGACTGTGCTAGAGGGGATGAAGGATATGTCTATGAAGGAACCATACCATTTAGCACAGAGACCATAGACCTTAGTAGCCAAGAGGAGACTAAAACAAAAATATACCTGAATGTAGGTAATCCTTCACGAGCCTTCTCATTTAGTCAAATTCCTAATGATGGTGTTGGTTTGGCACGGATGGAGTTTATTATTAACAACTACATTAAAGTTCATCCTTTGGCTTTAGAGGCACTTAGTTTAGGTCAACCTGTAGAGCAAAAAAAGGAGATAGAGAAAATCATCAGTGGGTACAGTGACCCTAAAGATTTTTTTATTAAAAATATCGCTGAGGGTGTGGGGATGATAGCAGCTTCGTTCTACCCCAAACCTGTCATTGTACGAACCAGCGATTTTAAATCAAACGAATATAAAAAAATGGTCGGTGGAGCCAAGTTTGAACCAACTGAAGAGAACCCAATGATAGGTTACAGAGGGGCAAGTCGCTACTACAGTGAAGCCTATAAAAATGCCTTTATATGGGAGTGTGAAGCCCTAAAATATGTACGAGAAACCATGGGTTTAACCAATGTCAAACTGATGTTACCTTTTGTACGCACCCCTGAGGAGGGTCGAAAAGTATTAGCCATAATGAGAGAGCAAAGTTTGATTCAGGGTCAAGATGGTTTAGAGATTTATGTTATGTGTGAACTACCAAGCAATGTCATTTTAGCTGAGGAGTTCCTCAAAGATTTTGATGGCTTTAGTATCGGTTCTAATGACCTAACGCAACTTACTTTGGGTGTTGACCGTGACAGTGATTTGGTATCGTCTATATTTGATGAACGTAACCCTGCGATGAAGATACAGTTTCAACGTGCCATAGAGGCGTGTAAACGAGCTGGTAAATATGTAGGTATCTGTGGACAAGCCCCATCAGATTATCCTGAAGTGGCTGAGTATTTGGTAGAGTTGGGAATTGACTCTATCTCTTTGAATCCTGATTCTGTGATTAGAACTAAGAAGAGGATTTTGGAGATTGAGAGAGGGTTGGAATAGAGGTTTATACTCTATGCCACAATCTGTTCACACGGCTTCACCTCACTAAACAGTTCACTCTTTTTCACTGAAACCCTATATAAATCATACTGATTTTGAAGATTCAGCCATAGTTGAGGTGAAGTTCCAA
>JAHZJZ010000051.1 GCA_022600655.1 Campylobacterota bacterium
AAATTTTATGATGATGAAACGATAATTATCTCAGTAGAAAATAAAAAAGTAATTTTTAATAAATTCAATAAGAAACTAAAAGAAATAGATGAGCGAATTAAAAAAAGTAGAAAACAACTTACTGAAAAAAATATAGATATAGATCAATTAATCGAAATATCCGTAGAAATATCCCAAGAGTATGAAAAGTTGACTTCAAAATATATTCCAGCAGAAAGAAATCTTATATCACTATTTAATAAATCCCTTAGCACATTAATTCTTGAAGAAGTACCACTACCAAAGTTTCTACTTCGTTTCTCCAGTGAATTTGAAAAAGCAGGAAATGATTTAAAAGAGTTAAAGTTTTTAAATGTAAAATATGTAAATGGGGATGGTTTAGATAGACATAAAGTCTATTTTGATGAGAAAAACTATTTACCTTTAGAGTTTAGTTCAAGTGGAATTCAATCTGTTTTACCTCTCTACTTAACTGTTAAATATTTTGCTCAAAAGCATCAAAGTATTATTATAGAAGAGCCTGAGCAAAATCTTTTTCCCAAAGCTCAAAAAGAGACCGTAGAGTATATTATTGAACACATAACTAATGAAAATAGACTATTTATGATGACCCACAGCCCTTATATATTAACAGCTCTAAATAATCTAATTTTAGCCAATGATGTTAAAAATCAAAAAGGTGTAGAGGCTATAAAAGATATTGTAGAAGAGAAACATTGTGTTAATTTTGATGATGTACGAGCCTATACCATAGTGGATGGAAAATCTATAGATATTATGGACAAAGAAGATAGGTTAATTGGTATTAACCTCATAGATTCTATCTCTGATGAAGTAAATAATAGCTTTGATACACTACTGTCTAAACTGGATTAGTAATGATTTCTAGTTGTAATAAGGTCAAAATAGACAAAATAGTATCTGTTAGTGAAAACAAAAGAACATTTAGAATTGATAACAAGTCACTATTGACCATTAATCAAGTGACCATTGATGGATGCTATATAACATCAGGTCTAAAGTGTGACTATCTTTTTGAGATTATTAGTCAAAGTATAGATAAAGTTTTTTATGTAGAGTTAAAAGGGAAAGATATAGAACATGGAGTAAAACAGTTAGAAGCCACTGTAAACTATTGTAAGTCTGAACATAAGAGTATTCCAAAAGAGTGTTATATCGTAGCTTCACGAGTTCCAAAATCTTCAACCTCTTCTCAAAAACTAAAAAAAGAGTTCAAAAGAAAAAATGGCATTCAACTTTTTATTGACACAAAAATAAAAGAAGTAACCGTTTAAATGTCATATACCACTTGGTTCCAGTCCCACAGCAAACAACACCAACAAATCATAAAAAAACTACAGCACCTCTCAGATAATGAACTCATAGAATATTTCCAATTTGAAAACATGGTAAAAAATGAACCTAATTTTTGTCCACTCTATATAGAGAACAAAAAATGCCATGAGATGGAAAACCTAAACTGTTACCTCTGTGCCTGTCCTAACTTTCGGTTTGATGATGCAGGATTTAAAGCAGAGGAGAAGAGAACTCTTTTTTCTTATTGTGACATCGACTCTAAAGATGGTGGGCAGTTTAAAACCGATGATGCGATTCATCAGAACTGTGCTGGGTGTTTGGTTCCTCACCATGAAGCCTACATTAAAAAACAGTTTTCTCGTGACTGGTTTAGCATTATGAAAGATGTTCAAAACGCCTAAAAAAAGTACCATTTAATCTTTTGCAAGTATAATCGTACAATTACATTTTCAAGGAAAATTATGAAAAAACTTCTATTTATGATATTGAGCAGTTTTATGCTAATGGCTGCTGAGTTACCACAAAGCGTAGAGACCTCTATCGCATCTGTTGATAAACAAGGTCAAGTTACACTAACAAACAGTGTACCTAGTGGGATGAGTGGTATTGTTGTCCATAGTTATGGGAGTGACTTCTCTGCTATAACTTACTCTATTGTTAGTAGTGGCAATCAAAAAGCCACTGTTACAAGCTATAACCTTCTAGACCATAACAATCTACCAAGTATCAAAAGCCCTGTACAAAAAGGGGACAAGGTTATTTTTGGTAACTTTTATCATAATGCCCTACTCATCGCTCCTAATAAAAAAGTCTATGACCAACTTACAAACTCAATCGATAGAAGCTGGATACACCCAGACACCTATGCGATGTATTTAATCAGTAAGGAAGAGAAACATATATCTTTAAGCAATATGAAAAAATTTGCCACAGAGAATCAAATAGGACTCATTGCCATTGTTGACAAAGATAAACTTATGATTCTTGACCCTATTAGTGGTAAATATTTAACCCAACAAGCTCTAAATGTTGCCAATGCTAAAGCGATGTCTCCATTTTATGCCAGATTTGAACAGATAACAGACAGCTTTTGGGGAGATGAAGAGAAACAAAACTTTGATGAGTACTATAGAGGAATTGGAAGACTAAAATGATAGATAAGAAGCATCTCAACGCCTTTACAGCCATGGTAGGCAGTGAAAACATCTATGATGACAAAGCCCATATGATAGCCTATAGTTACGATGCCACCCGTACACGATTTGAACCTGATGCAGTGATTTTCCCCCGTCATGAGCAAGATGTAAGTGATATTTTAAAGTATTGTAATGAACATCAAATCGTCATTACAGCTCGGGGTGCTGGTTCTGGATTTACAGGTGGTGCTTTACCTGCCAATGGTGGTATTATCTTAGCGATGGAAAAACATATGAACAAGATTCTAGAGATAGATACTCAAAATATGGTAGCCGTCGTACAACCAGGTGTGGTCAATATGGATTTACAAAAACACGTAGAGGAGCTTGGACTCTTCTACCCACCAGACCCAGCTAGTGAAGAGTACTCAACCCTTGGTGGAAATGTGAGTGAAAATGCTGGAGGTATGCGTGCTGCCAAATATGGAATCACTAAAGATTACGTCATGGCACTTCGTGCAGTTAGAGCCAATGGTGATGTGATTCAAGCAGGTAAACGTACCATTAAAGATGTGGCTGGGTATAACACGGCTGGTATATTAATCGCCTCTGAGGGAACTTTAGCTGTTTTAACAGAGCTTACCCTTAAACTGATTCCTAAACCAAAGTATAAAAAGACCTATATGGGAATTTTTCCCTCTGTTGACAATGCGATGAATGCCGTTTTTAAATCCTTAGCAGCTGGGGCTAACCCTGTGGCGATGGAGTTTTTAGATAAGTTGGTCATTCAAGCCCTTATAGAAAAGCTAGGTGTTGACCTACCAAAAGAGGCTGGGGGTGTACTGGTTGGTGATGTCGATGGAAATGTCCCTGAAGAGATAGCGTTTCAACTTAAAACTCTAGAGGAGTCATTTAGAGCCAATGGTGCTACAGAGTTTAGAATTGCACAAAATGATGAAGAGGCAAAAGAGCTTTGGTATGCCAGACGTAACGCTTCTCAATCTATTACTATCTTTGGAAACAAAAAACTTAATGAAGATATCTCAGTGCCACGAGCGAAACTTCCTGAAGCACTCAATGCTATCTATGCGATAGCTGATAAATATGGCTTTACCGTTCCATGTTTTGGACATGCTGGAGATGGAAACATTCACGTTAATGTTATGATAGATATAAGTCAACTAGATGAGGGGCATAAGTGTATAGAGGAGATATTCCAACTCGTTGTTGACATGGGTGGAACTCTAAGTGGTGAACATGGCATAGGCACAGCAAAAGCTCCGTTTATGGATATCGCTTTTAATGATGCTGAGATGCAACTCTTTAGAGACATCAAAAAAGCATTTGACCCTAACAACATCTTAAATCCTGGAAAAATGGGATTGTAGTATGAGA
>JAHZJZ010000052.1 GCA_022600655.1 Campylobacterota bacterium
CATTAAAAGCAAAATCAGGTTCAATACCGTAGCTTTGTAACATCTCTTCGATTAAAATACGGTTCATCTCATAATCTTCAGCAACCAATACATTTAATGAGATATCTGTCTGTTCTTCATTAAACATTTGACTGTTAGGCACTTGATTGTATGCTAAAATAGCATTATAAAGTATAGAAGGGGCTTCATCGTAAAGTCCAACGTGGTAGAGTATATTCTCTGCTTCTGCTACTTTAAATGCCTCTTCACTTTTATCAATTACAATAACTTTAGATGAGATTTGTGACAGTGGTTTATAGTGACGATGATTAAAGGTTATGACAATATTATCATTACTCTCTCCACAAAGTAGATTTTCAAAGGTACAGCTAACGGTATCAAGGTTAAAGTTATTGAGTTGTAGCATGATTTCATCATGAATGGGTTCATCATGATCTAAAACATAGATAGGATTATATTTGACTTGACTTGCTAAAGTGGGTGTTGAAGAGCAGGTCTCAAACTCTATTTCAAAAAAGAAGCGACTCCCTTTACCCTCTTGGCTCTCAACTTGTAATTTACTTCCCATGAGTTCACACAGTGAAGCCCCAATACTAAGTCCAAGTCCTGTTCCTCCAAAATTTCGAGTGGTACTGTTGTCAGCTTGTATAAATGATTGGAAAATGCTTTTGATTCTATCTTCAGCAATGCCTATACCTGTATCGGAAACAGAGAAGAGAACACGCTCTTTATTATCTTTTTTCGAGATATGTTTAGCATACATATCAACCGTTCCATGTTCAGGGGTAAACTTAATGGCATTATTAACTAGGTTGGTCAAAATTTGTGTAATACGTAGTCGATCCATCATAAGACACTCATCAATTGAAGAGTCAATGTTCACAATAAATGAGATATCTTTCTGACTGGCTTGAGCTTTAAAAATACTCATCGCATTTCGTAAATCAATAAATGGGTTGGTTGGTGTAATGTCCAGTTCTAGATGACCACTTTCAATTTTAGAAAAGTCTAAAATGTCGTTAATGATTTTTAAAAGTATAGAGGTTGAGTTTTTAATATACTCAGTAAACTGTTTCTGTTTAGGGGTTAGATTACTTTTAAAAAGTAGGTCTGTAAAGCCGACAATACCATTCATAGGCGTACGAATTTCATGGCTCATATTTGCCATAAACTCTGATTTTGCTTTCTCTGAAGTAATAGCCAGTTCACGAGCATGTTCAAGTTCTGTAATATCAGTAAAACTAGCAATAACAAACTCATCATCTTCAAAGGCTACTGATTTTAGGTGAACACTAAAGATGAGTTCTACACCATCCTTATCAAGTAGCAATGCTTTATGTTGTTGGTTTGGATAGTCAAAAATATCTTGAGTCCAATGTCTCTCATCAGTGGTCGCTTTAAGATAACCTTCTCTTTCAATAAAGCGTTCACAGATACACTCATAATCTTTTTTAAACATTGTGACAGATTCATAGCCCAGTATCTCTAAAAACTTGTAGTTAGCATTTAAAATACCCTGTTCACTGTTAGCCGTAAAGACAACATTCTCTTGGTCATTAAAGAGCATGTGGGCATATTTTTGCTCTTTTTCAAGTTTTTTCCCTGTCTCAACTCTGTTGGTAATATCATTACGAACAGCGATATACTCTAAAATATTACCTTGATTATCAATCAAAGGAAAAACAGTTGCATAAACATAATAAGCAGAACCATCTTTTTTTCTATTTTTGATTTGACCTCGCCAGATTTTTTTCTGTTGAATGGTATCCCATAAATCTTTAAAGCTTGAGGCTGGAACATCGGGGTGTCGAACAATATTATGAGGTTTGCCTATAAGCTCTTCTTCTGTGTATCCAGAGACCTCTATAAACTTCTCATTGGCATAGGTAATAACCCCTGCCTTATCTGTTTTTGATACCAAATAAGTAGCATCAATCGCTTGAGTATACTGCTCAAAGATTAACTGTTTTATATCAATTTGATCTTTAAGATTAAGATTGTGATTTTCAATAGTTTCATACGCATCTGTTAGCTCTTCGGAGTTTATTTTAATGGTATGTTCTAAAAATTCTTTCTCTTTATTAAATTCATCATAAGCACTTTCAACACGTCTTAGGAGTTCACGTGTTGAGTCATCAAGTTGATTAAAATCAAAATCTTTACCATAAGCGTGTTTTATTTGGCGTTTTAAAAGACGGTTCATTATGGTTAACTCTCGTATATAACAGTAAGTGTCATGGTTTGATTATGTAGGTTACAAGAGAGAAGTTCATTTGAAAAGGGTGCCAGTTCTCCATAAGAGTAAAACCCAACTAACTGTACATTACTACCTAAAGTATCGCCAATGCTCTCTAACTCTTCATCTGTCAACTGTTTAAGGACTAAGCGTCTCCCTACACAGCTTACAACGAGTCCTAGAGCTTTTTTTTCATTAATTTTAGATATCTGTTCAGCAGCTATTTCCGAACCATCAATAAGTCCATCAATATTGGTCTTCATTAAACGTGCAAGATAACCCTCTGGAACATCTCCTGCAAAACTCAATGATTGCGTCTCTTCATCAACACCAAGAACAGTTCGAATGATTGATTTACTCTCATTATCAGCTTTAATACTAATAGGAAAATGTAAAGCACTTCCTGGCAAATCTTTAGCATACTCGCCCAAATACTTTTTATAAAGTTTCAGAGCAGGTTCTCCGTCAATCTCATATAAGATATTCTCTTTTGATTTAGTGATTTTTCGTAAAACGCCAAACTCATCCCACCCCGCAAAACAACCATTTTCTACGGAGATGTTTTCTCCATAGAAGCCAATGGCTACAACTCTGTTGGTTTTAGCTACATCATTTGCCATAACAACAGTTTTTTGAAAGTCTGTACCATCACCAGCCAACCCACCAGTGATAGGAACCCCTTTTTCTACAACACTGTTGGCTCCTTTAGCCAGAGCTGAACCATTAATATTTAAGCCATCTGATAAAATAAATACATGTTTAAGGTTTTCAGAAGGCAGTGCCTCTATAAGCTCTCTCCCTAGCAGTTCTATATTATCCCCTTCAACGAAATCTTTAACGGAAATCTCTACATGACCAGAATCAAAAGATATAGCCGTGGCAACCATCTCGGTATCACGAACATTTTCATCTAATATATTCCCACTAGAAGAGCAACCAACAATCTGAGCGTTAGGGTAGAGTTCCTTCAGTCCTTCATAGACCTCAGCTTTCTCTATACTCTCTCGGTCTCCAAAAGCAAAAACAATATTGGTACTCTTTAAGTGAGTATCTTTCTCTTTTTTCCACGTATTATTTGAGTATTCTAGGGTTTCTATATTCATAATTATTTCCTTAAAATATATTTATTACATTAGTAAATTATACTAAGAATAGGTTAAAGTTTTATCAATGAATCTTATTTTTAGTGATTAATGTCTCATTAATGGACATTGGCTATAATCACCTTAATATAATTTCCACAATTTGGAGTTTAAATGTTAAAAACAGTTTTGTCAATGAGGGTAGCAGCGATGCTACTTTTTATATTTGGTGTTGTTATTGGTGTAGCAACATTTATTGAAAATGATTATGGTACACAGACAGCCAAAGCACTCATATATTCAGCACGATGGTTTGAAGCTTTTTTGCTATTTTTTATTATCGTACTACTTTACAATATTTTCAAATACAAGAGCTATAAAAAAGGTAAATGGTCCATATTTATTTTTCACACTTCGTTTTTGATTATTGCTATTGGTGCAGCGATGACCCGTTATATAGGTTATGAAGGAATCATGCATATTCGTGAAGGTGAAAGTTCAAGCACTATGGTCTCAGATGTTAAAGTACTGCAAGTAGAGGCTAAGGGTGGAGCTGATAAGGCACATTTTGAAAGACCATACTTTTTCTCTTCTATGAGTAGGAATAGCATCTCTGAGAGCTTAAGTGTTGGTGACAAAGAGGTGAGTGTAGAGCTTTTAGACTATATCCCAAGTGCTATGGAGCAGTATGTTCCAGACCCAAATGGTAAGATGGTTTTGGCACTCAAAGTTAGCAATGGTATGCAAGGTAAAGATATCTATATCGCTAAAGGTGAACACTACGATGCCGACTCTTTTGTGATTACTTTTGGTGATACCCATGAGCATAATGATGGAAGAGCATATTTTAATATTGTTGAAAAAGAGGGAAAACTACAAGTTGAGACTGCTTATGATATTCAAACCCTCTCCATGACAACACAAGAGGAGCAGAACCTCTCTAAAGGGTTTAATGCTTTCGAGATGAAAAAGCTTTATCGTTTTGAAAATAATATGTTAGTACTCAAAGAGGTCTATGATAAAGCCTCTAAAGAGTTTGTAAGTACTTCACTGAAAACTCAAAGTGGGAAACCTGAATTGGCAAGATTTAAAGTCTCTGTTGGTAGTGAATCAAAAGAGGTAAATCTATTGGCTTACCATGGAAATGTAGGAGAGGTTCAACGTGTAAAACTAGATGGGGTAGAGGTTGACTTAAGCTTGGGTGCTAAAGTTATAGAGTTGCCATTCTCTTTAAAACTTATTGACTTTCAGTTAGAGCGTTACCCTGGTTCTAACTCTCCATCATCTTATGCCAGTGAAGTTACATTGACTGATCGTGAAAAAGGGATAGACGCTATGCCTTACCGAATCTTTATGAATCATGTACTTGACCATAGAAGTTACCGTTTTTTCCAATCCTCTTATGACCCAGATGAAAAGGGTACGGTTCTCTCCGTTAACCATGACCCAGGAACGCTACCTACTTATTTTGGATACTTCCTTTTAACTCTAGGGATGATTTGGAATCTGTTTGCAAAAAATGGTCGTTTCCAAAAGTTATTAAGAGGAGCTAGAAAACTACAAGGTGCCTCTTTGGCTGTGGTTACTTTACTGATTGTAGGCTTCTCAACACCGAGTAGTGCGGCAGGATTAAGTGTTGATGAGACCACCCAAAAAGCTATGAGTGCTTATGATGAAACGGTTCTTGAAAAATTTGGAGAGTTGGCTGTTCAGAGTCATGCAGGACGAATGAAACCGATGGATACCTTAGCTCATGAAATCATCTCTAAACTCTCAGGAAAAAGCTCTATATATAAGGTTGAACCAATCGCACTGCTTTTAGGTATGACGGTTAATCCAAAGTTATATCAAGATATACCGATGATTAAGATATCTCACCCTCAAATAGCCTTAGATATCGGCTTGGAAAAGAGTGAGAAGTATGCAAAATTTACAGACTTTTTTGATGCAAAAACCAGTGACTATAAACTCTCCAAGCAAGTCAATGAAGCATCAAGAAAAAAGCCTTTAGAGAAGAGTAAATATGATAAAGAGTTAGCCAATGTTGATGAGCGTGTCAGTGTTGCTTATATGGTCTACACAGGAGCACTGTTACAGGTTTATCCTGTGCCAAAAGATGCTAACAACAAATGGATGAATCCACAAGATGCCATTAAGCAATTTCCTAAAGAGATATCAGAGATGGTTCGTATGATGACTGTACACCTCTTTCAAGGTGTGGCTGTAGGAACTGAGAGTGGAGACTGGAAAAAAGCTGACCAAGCGATGCATCTTATTTCCCTCTATCAAGAGAAGTTTGGTTCAGAAGTACTCCCCTCAAAAACACATATAGAGATGGAGATAGAGTATAACAAGTTAGGACTCTTCGCGAAGTTGGTTCCTCTCTATCTGTTGGTTGGTATACTACTACTTATCTTTGCATTCATCAATGTACTAAAGCCAAGTTTCTCTCTTAAATGGGTGATGCGTGTTGCATGGAGTATAACCATTGTAGGGTTTGTTCTTCATGTTATTGGTCTAGGTATGCGTTGGTATGTAGCAGGTCATGCCCCTTGGTCTAACTCTTATGAGTCCATTGTGTTTATCGCAGCATCAACAGTGATGGCAGGACTCTTCTTTGCAAGAAAGTCACCATTTACCTTAGCAGCTACTACACTCTTAGCAGGTATCACCATGGGTGTGGCTCATATGAGCTTTATTAACCCAGAGATTACCAATCTTGTTCCTGTACTTAAATCATACTGGTTGATGATACACGTTGCAACCATTATCTCAGGAGATGGATTCCTAGGTTTAGGTTCTATCTTATCTCTCTTGGTACTTATTTTATTTATACTCCGAAAAAATGGTCATGAGAACATCGACCGTTCTATTAAAGAGTTAACCAATATCGCAGAGATGAGTCTCATCGTAGGACTTTTCCTTATGACCATAGGAAACTTCTTAGGTGGAGTCTGGGCAAATGAGAGCTGGGGACGTTACTGGGGTTGGGATGCCAAAGAGACATGGGCAGCTGTAACCATTCTTATCTATGCTTTTGTATTGCACCTAAGGTTCATTCCAAAGTTCAACAACCCATTTGCCTTTAACGTCGCTTCTATGTGGGCATACAGTACGGTACTTATGACCTACTTTGGGGTAAACTACTACCTCTCAGGACTACACTCATACGCAGCAGGTGAACCTGTACCGATTCCTATGTGGGTCTACTATGGTGTGGCTGGATTGTTAGTAGTAACGCTGTTGGCATTTAGAAATAGACAAATGAAATAATGATATCGATGGTCGATGAACCGACCCTACGCGATGGTCAATTGAAATATGGTAGCGTGGGTATTCTTGCCCACGAAAAGAGTTTTATAGGAGAGATCCCCATGCTAAAAGCAAAAGAAGACAAATATAACGGTTTGATTATAGATACAGAGAGCATCCATACTATTGTCTCTGATTTTGAACAAGCTTTAAGCATATTACTCCAAGAAGCACAAAGCAATCAAAAAAACCTCATTTGGCTAGACCTCACCACCAAACAGGGTGAACACATCGCCATAGCCACAAACCTAGGTTTCATTTTTCACAACTGTGAAGAGCATCGTATCACACTTATCTATCAAGTTAAAAAAGATGCCTACATCCCCGTACCCCCAACCCACACCATAGGGGTAGGGGCAGTAGTCATTAATGCAAAAAATGAACTTCTGATGGTAAGAGACCGTGTTCACACTTCAAGCTCTATCTATAAACTTCCTGGAGGCATGTTAGAACATGCTGAAGAGTTTTCTGCAACAGTAGAACGGGAAGTCTACGAAGAGACAGGAATCACTGCAACCCTAAACAAAGCCGTAGGTTTTCTAAACTCCCACCCTTTTATGTATGGTAAATCAAATATCTACGCCATCTTCCAACTCACAGCCCAAAATAACGAAATAGAGGTACAAGATACCGACGAAATAGAAGAAGCCATCTGGATGGATGTTGATGCTTTTTTTAGCCATGAAGAGATGTCAATTTTTCAAAAAAAGATTGTTCGCTTTGCTTTAGAAAACAAGGGAATGCAAGTGGTTAACTTTGAACATGACTTACAAAGACTTGGGAAGAAGCATATAGAGTTTTATGCGTAGATTCCGTCTTAAAAAAAGCTGACAGAATCTACGACTTAAACCGATACCCCAACCCCTCCAGCTGAACGCGTAAACTCTCCTGTACCTCTCCTTGAAACTCCAAACTATCCTCTTTGACCGTACCACCTGTTCCTAGTTTTTTCTTAACTGTTTTGAGTAGAGCTTTTAAGTCATTTGGATTCAAATGAAAAGGTTTGACAATGGTGACTACTTTGCCTCATCGTTTCTCTTTGGCAAAGTGGAGTTGATGTTTTTCAGGGGGTTTTATCTCTGTTGATTTTTTTTTCTCAGGTTTGCTTTTGTTGTCTGATGTCCACTCGTCATTAAAGTTTGCACCCATTTCAAATAGATTTTTTTTCATTTTTTCTCCTAGTTTATAAATCCCATTGATTGCCCATTTTCTAGTTTTTTGATGGTGATTTCATCTTTAATTCGGCTAATGAACTCCTTGGTACTTTTAATCTTTCTAAATCTACTTTGACGTGTTATGGTAGCAAAATCACCAGGGGTTACCTGTTTTAGATGTTTGACCTCTTCTATCTCATCTTCGGTTGGTTGAGGTATGTTTAGCTCTTTGCAGTAGGCAAGAAAGATTTTTTCAAGCTGTTTGGGGGTTAAAAATTTGAACTCTAGTTTCAAATCAAATCGTCTCAAACTGGCTCTGTCAAGATGGTCTATAAGGTTGGTTGTGGCGATAAAAACACCATTGAACTGCTCCATCTGTACCAGCATCTCATTGACTTGGGTTACTTCCCAGTTGACTTTGGCTTGTCCACGTTCGGCTAAGAAACCATCAACTTCATCAAAAATAAGTATGGCATCTTCATCTTTTGCCTCTTTAAAGGCACGGGCAATATTTTTTTCAGTCCCACCCACCCATTTACTTATAAGTGATGAACCACTTTTAATGATAAACGGTTTATCTAAAACTTTAGCAATATGTTTGGCAAAAGCACTCTTACCCGTACCTGAAGCTCCATAAAAACAGAGTCTTGCAGCGTTGTTCTCTTTGATACCTTGGGTAAGTTCCTCTAGGTTGGTGTCGGTATGAATAAATGCCAAACTGTAGTTGTCTGGTAGGTTTTGTTCATTCTCTTTTTTAACCTCATGATGCCCTTGTGCTTTAAGTGTGTTGTTAATAAGCTGTAGAAGCACTTTATCTTTTCTCTCTGTTGGGACAATGTTGGCAACTTTTACAGCTGTTGAGACAAGGGCAGGGGCAATTCTTTCATGTTCAGATAGTTGCTCGATGCTCTTTTGGTTTAGTATGTTATCGCTATATTTTTTGATAATCTCTGCACGTTTAGATTGGGAGGGTATGGGCATCTCTATACTCATGTCAAAACGCCGAATAATGGCGTTGTCGATACTTTTAATATTGTTGGTAATCCAGATGGTTGGGAGCTGATTGTTCTCTAAGACTTTATTTATCCATGCTTTGTCAGATTGTCTTTTGGGCATCATAAAAAAACCACCCTCATAACTCTCAAAAACATCTTCAGCCTCATCATACATCAGTATGGTTTTATGTTTTGACAGAAGTGCTTGAGCTGTTTTATAGACATGTAGTCTTGCTGTACCATCTATGGGGTCACCATCGTTGTCAGCATAAGAAATCTCATAAAGCTCTATGCCCAATATCTCAGCAATGGTTTTAGAGAGTTCAGTTTTTCCTGTTCCAGGAAGACCATAGAGCAGTATGTTTACCCCTTTTTGTTGACTCTCAAGAGCCTTATTTAAGTACGGTAGAAGAATCTCTAAATCATCTTTAATGTAAGAGTAGTCATCAAAACCCAATGTCCCTTTTTTAACAGGTTTTACTGTGTTTTTTATCATCTCCATAATCTCATTGTCATGGTTTAACATCTTGTCTGAAAACTCATAGTTTAAGAGGTGAAATTTTGAGCTAAAGGAGTAGGCGTTATCTCTATCGAACTGTACAAGAGCAGAGTTACTAAAGGTTGAGTTTGAACTGAAAATTTCATTAATAATTTCACTAGGAATATCTAAAATAGCAGAGAGCAGACGTTTCGCACGTGAGGTGTTGATGTTTTCACCCAATAAATTTATGGCATTGTCTAAAATATCATAATGTTTAAGCAGTATGACAAACTCAAGTATCTGTCGCTCATAGTGGTTAAGAATAATCAGTTCAGAGATACGGTCTAAGTTTTTTTCAAGCAGATTAGAGCTTTTAAAAGGGGCTTTTGCTTTAAAATGGTTATAACGTTTTTGAAGTAGCTTAAGTGGCTCACTTCGGTGGAAGTCATCATAATCAAAGGCGATGTACTTCTCTAAACCTAAAAATTTTGCCATGATTTCGTGGGGGAAGTCATTGTCTGAGTCAATAAACTGTTTATGCCCTCCAAGGTCTGTAATGATTTTTAGTATCCAGAAAGTGATTTTATTGGCAAGTTCAGGGTCAACAATCTCTTCAGCTAGGGGGTTGTTTTTCATAGTGTATGGTTTCTTTATATATTAATATTTTGTATCAAATAGAATACCAAGTATAACAGACCCAAACAAAACAAATACTAAAATTTTATATAAAAAATTTTCACTATAGAGTTTTTTAAACCACTTTTTCATGCTTAGCCTTTCAATATCTTCTTTATCGCTTCGGAACAGACGGTCAGCCCAAAAGCACCTGTTACGCCGACAAATGAACCTTTATCTTTGCATCTGTCCTCTTCAGGTGAAAATACCACGGTGAAGTTTCGGTCAAATTTGGCTTTTTTAAGTTCATTTCTTATTTTTCTAGCCAAGGCATCACCTGAGGTTTTCCAGATGGAGGCGACCTCTATTTTAGAGCTGTCAAAGCGTTTGGCTGAACCTGTGGACATAATGAGTTTTTTATAGCATTTTTTGGCTAACTCTATTTTAACTTTGGTGGTGTCTGCTGCATCTATGATGATATCGTAAGGTTCAAAGTCAAATGCTTCTACCCATGCCATGTCCATTTTTTGATTAATGGTAGTAACGGTAGGATAGAGTTTTTTTAACACTTCTGTCTTTAACTCTCCTACGGCTTCTGAACCTATCTGTCGGTTTTGGTTGGTCTCATCGTAGCTGTCATAGTCCACAATGGTAATGTCATTAATACCCGTTCTCCATAGGCAGTCAAGAGCGTATGAGCCAACGCCTCCCACACCTAATATGAGTATTTTTGATTTTTGTAGTTTTGCAAAATCCTCTTCACCAAAGAGCATTTTACAACGTTCATACCTTAAATCCACTGTTCCAACTTTTCGATGTCATCATATGAGGTCATATCTAAATGCACAGGGGTAATGGAGACATAGTTTTGGTTGACGGCTTCAAAGTCTGTTATGTGACCCTCAAGTGTGTCCATCCACTCTAAGTTGGGTAGACCTATCCAGTAGTACTCAAGACCTCGTGGGTTGTGGTGGACCTCAGCATCATTACCATAGATTCTGTTTCCAGCTCTGGTAATTTTTAATCCTTGACACGCTTCAGGTGAAATGGGAGGAATGTTGACATTTAAAAATTTACGTCTAGGGAGAGGAAAGTCACCTTCAAAGATTTTTTTTACCAACTCATAGATGGTCTCTTTTGCCAGTTTATAGCCCAACTCATCAATATTTTTACAATGTTTTTTACACACTTGTGAGATGGCTATGGCAGGAACCCCTTGTAAGACAGCTTCCATGGCTGCTGAGGCTGTACCTGAGTAGGTAATATCTTCACCCATATTTGCTCCTCTATTGATACCCGAGATGACAATGTCTGGTTTATAGTTGGAGTCATAGAGTTTATGAAGAGCTAAAAAGACACAATCGGTTGGGGTTCCATCATCAAGTTTAAAAAAACCTTTTTGAAGTTCTACAAACTTTAGAGGTTTGGTTAAGGTCAAGGAGTGACCACAAGCAGACTTCTCTAAAGTAGGTGCCACAGTGGTTACCTCACCCAATGGTTTCAGGGCTTCGATGAGCGCTAAAAGACCAGCTGCATCAAATCCATCATCATTGGTTATTAATATTTTTTTCATTTTTAATCTTTGTATAAATAATTTAATAGCTATGGTATAATATTCCCCATTAAAATCATATTGATATAAGGGAATATACGTGCAAAAAGAACCAATGTTACAAGCAACCTATAATAAGCTTTCAGGAGAACTAGAGCAACTCAAAACAGTAGAGCGAGGAGTGATTGCAAAAGTAATCGATGAAGCAAGAGAGTTAGGTGACTTAAAAGAGAATGCTGAGTACCATGCAGCCAAAGATAAGCAGGGACTTATGGAAGCTAGAATTTCAGAGTTAACAGACATTGTAGGACGAGCTCATGTAATTGAACCTTCGACATTAGCCCATGAACGTGTAAGCTTTGGTTCAACCGTTGAGTTGATTGATGAAGATGATGAAGAGGTTACTTATACTATCGTAGGTTCACAAGAATCAAATCCTGAAAAAGGTCTTATCTCTATTGGTTCACCAATGGCAAGAATCCTCATGGGAAAAGAGGAGGGTGAAGAGGTTGAACTGGTTTTACCTGATGGTAAAAAAAGTTTTGATATTGAGTCTATTTCATATGAGGAGATTAACCTCTAATGGTAAAAGTAGGAGTAGTAGGAGCAAGTGGTTATACAGGGTTAGAGCTGGTTAAGATGTTGGTTACACATCCTCAGTTTGAGTTGAGTTATTTAGCAACTACCACGGGTGATACCGTTATAGAGCAGTTGCACCCCTCTTTAGAAGATGTGATAACGTTTCCTGTAGAGAAGGCTGATGTCTCTTCCGTTGCTAAACATTGTGAGTTGGTCTTTTTAGCACTGCCACATAAAGCCTCTATGGGGTTTGCTAAAGATTTGTTAAAAGAGGGTGTTAAAGTGGTAGACCTCTCAGCTGACTATCGTTTAGAGCTTGATACCTATGAAGAACATTACTGTGAACATGAAGACAGAGAGCATTTAGATTCATCTGTCTATGCACTCATAGAGTACTATCGTGATGAGTTAAAAACAACCAATCTAGCAGCTGGACCAGGCTGTTACCCAACGGCAACACTGTTAGGGATTCTGCCATTTATCCCTTACCTTGATACCTCTGCACCACTCTTTGTTGATGCAAAGTCAGGTGTAAGTGGGGCAGGAAAGAAGCTTTCAGAGAGTACGCATTTTGTGACGGTTAATGATAATATTTTTGCCTATAATCCACTTAAACATCGACATGCACCAGAGATAGCCGAAAAGATAGAGAAGGTACATGGAGCCAAGATGAATGTTAATTTTGTACCTCATCTTATTCCTGCTACACGTGGAGAGTTGGTCTCTGTCTATGCAACGTTAAAAGAGGACATTGACCCACTAGAGGTTCTAAAAAAACACTATGCTAATGATAGATTTATCCGTATAAGAGAGAAGCCTGTCGATATTAAAAGTACAGCAGGAACACACTTTTGTGATATCTATGCAGCAAAAAATGGTAATGGACTTTTTGTAAATTCAGCAATTGATAATCTACTTAGAGGGGCAAGTTCACAAGCTTTAGTGGCTGCAAATTTAATGTGTGGTTTTGATGAAGGAACAGGTATACCTACGATAGCTTACGTACCGTAGGTATAGGTTTTACTTTTTCTCTTTTTTCTTTTTTTTCTCTTGAATCTCTTTCTCTTTTGAGGTTCTTTGATCAGGAAGTTTAATAATAAACGTTGTTTTTTTGTTAATTATACTAATAGCTTCAATAGTACCATGAACCCTTTCAATGAGGTTTTTACTCATATAGAGTCCAAGACCTGTACCTTTTGATTGGTGTTTGGTGGTAAAGTACGGTTCAAAGATATTTTTCAAAATTGTTTTTGGAATGCCTCCGGCATTATCTTTTACAGCAATAATCAGTTCATCTTTTTCATGATAGACTCTAATATCAATATTTCCATTTTTAATCCCTTTATCTTCAAATGCATCTCTAGCATTATTGATAAGGTTCATAATGACATGTTTAATATCATTCTCATACCCTTTGTAGTTGATACTTGGGTCACAATCAAGCGTGATGCCAATCTTTGAACGGATGAGGGTCTCTTTAATAAGTTTAATGGTGTCTTTAATAGTCTTTTGAAGGTTAAAGGTTTGAGCGATATCCGTTCTGTCAGTATAACGTCTAAAGTCTTCAATCGTACCCGATAAAAACTGTATGGATTCATTCGCCTTTTTGGCAACTTGTTCGATATTAATTTCATCTTTTTTCCCAAGTTGTGCTTTAATCATGGTGTCATTCATAATCCATGAGACAGCATTGAGTGGTTGTCTCCATTGATGGGCAATGGTATCTAAAATTTCACCCATTGAAGCCATTCTTGATTGTTGTGCCATAATCGCATTTTGTCGTTTTACCCTACGTACAGCATCATTAATCCTAATTTGAAGGTCATCATTTAGGGTTTTAAGCTCTTTGGTACGTTGATTAACTCTAATCTCTAGGTTTTCAGTCAAACGGTTAAGCTCATTGGCTGTTTTATGCATAATCGAGTAGAGGTTTTTATTGGCAATCTCAAACGGTGTAATATTTTCACCCTTATACTCTTTTAAGTCAATATAGCTATTGTTAGACTCTGTAATGGCTGCCATGATAAAGGTTTGGTTATGGTAGGTGTTGGGTTGGTTCTCTTCATTGAAAAACTCTTGAGAGGTGGTGTACCCAAATACGTGATTATTACTCTTGATATTAGAGACATAGTAGTTAATTGGAATCCTAAAACCATACTCATAAGAGATACATGAACCTATCCATAAAGCCTCAGCTGGAGTTTTAGATAAGAAGTTATAAATCTCCTGTGTTCGGTTCATCATGTCGTTATAGTTACCAATGGAGAGCTGCACTACATCCCCTTCATCGAGAGCTTGTGCCGTATGAATACTTTGAGTTTTAGCATCGGTATCCATAATATGGACGGTATAAGAGATATTGCCTTTAGTAATATAGAGTGGAACTTGTAAGAATACAGAAGGGTCTTTTTCGATGTTTGGAAAGTATTTTCTATAGATATCTAAAGCAGGGCTATCTTCCATACTTAAAATAGATGCATTCTCTA
>JAHZJZ010000053.1 GCA_022600655.1 Campylobacterota bacterium
CACCACTCTTTTCTTTGTGGACTCTTAACCAGTTGTGCAGTGTTTTTGCACTCATCCCTAAATCACTTGCTATTTGGGTCACTGGCTTTTCACCTGATAGGGCTAACTCTATGGCTGATTGTTTGAAATCTTTTGGGTAGTGTTTCCCTCTCCCACCTCTTGTTCTTGGCATTGAAATTCTCCTTCTTTTTTCTTCTCTATTTTACTCGAATTTCTTTGTACCATTTATTGTAGCCAGATTAAAAGAGTGGTTTGAGTGGCTCAAAGAGAATAAAGTCCCTTTTGTAATACGTCTTAAAAGTAATACCTTTATTGATGAGGAGTATTTGGGGGAGTAAAGATTTAAAAGAACTCTTTTCGAATATTCAAAAGGATGAATTTTATGCTTTTGGTAAGGCACAAATTTTTGGAACAGAGTTATATTTAGGAGGTATCCAAGCGACAAAATCCAAAGAGCCACTCATCCTTGTATCTAACCATAAAATGGATAATGAAAGCCTATTGATATATATCAAAAAAGATGGGAGATTGAGACAATGTTTGGTGCTTTAAAGTCTAAAGGATTTAACTTTGAGGAAAGTAAAATCACAGAGGGTTACAAAGTTGAAAAATTAATGGCTTTTCTCTCTATCGCTTTTGTTTGGTCTATTCTTGTTGGGGATTATAGGGAAGCTGACAAACCTATTCCCTTGAAAAAAAAGAACCTTACCCAATAAAAAGTCTTTTTAAATATGGCTTAGAGTTATTAAAAAATGTCTTAGTTAATGTTTCTATTAAGAAAAAAGAGTTTTTGAACTTGATTCAACTGCTTAAAAACTCTTTTTTAAGGTGTGGTTTGATTGATGTTGTAGAGTGAGAGTTTTTGGAAAAAAAGTTTAAGAAGTTAGTTGATAGAAATACCTCCCTCAAAAGGGAGGTATAAGAGAATCAAACCTTATGGTAAGATTTGATCTGCTGGTACACTTGTACCTGGAGCTTCTGTCGGAGCTTCTGTCGGAGCTTCTGTCGGAGCTTCTGTCGGAGCTTCTGTTGGAGCTTCTGTCGGAGCTTCTGTCGGAGCTTCTGTTGGAGTAGCTGTATCACTACAACCATCACCACTACATCCACTACTACCACAACCAGCAAATAATGTTGCTATTGCAGCTACTGTTAATAATTTTAATAAGTCTTTTCTCATCATCTATCCTTCAATTACTTAATTGTTGGAGCGTAGATCCAGTTAGTTTGAGAAACACCGTTAACTTTTGTACCAACCATTTGTGTTACAATTGCTGGAATTGTACTATTGTCATCTTCACCTGTAAAGTTTACATATGCAAAACCATCAGTTGTTTTAAAGTACTCATTTTCAGCAGCGTCTTCAAGATCTATCAATTCTGCAACTTCATCATTGTGTGTTGTTTGTGCCGCTGCTGGATCTGAGTTGAAAGGAGATGTGATATTACCTTTAGTAATTGTAATAGTTTCACTATCTACGCTTTCATCTTCATCAAATAATGAATATCTACCGAAGAAACCACCCCATTGTGTATCATCAACTTTTGTCCAATATCCATTGTCATTTCCAAGTTGAACTAAAATTCTTTTTAATGGTTGCGTTACAACCATTTTGTTTGCAATAGAATCAGAATCATAAGTATAGTATGCAGCTGATGTTAAGAATGTAGCTGCATCAGCAACAATTCCAGCTTCATCATATATAGCAGGATTGTCTGCACTAATTCTTCTATCTTGAATAGCAGCATACTCACCAGCTGTCCATAGTAACATGTTACCATCTGTAAAGTTTTGAAGTGCTGTCGCAGGAAGTAATAAATCTCTTGGTGCACCATCTGTACCTTGAGATACTCTTACTGTACCGATAAGTGTGTCATCAGCAACATCACCAAATCTACTTAAGTTGTAATCAGCTAATGTACTGTTACTATCTGTATCACTAATAGCACCATTTTGATCTTCAGAACCACATCCTTCAGCTACGTTAGGAGCTTGTACATCAATTGTCATCATACCTTCAATCATACCAGCGACAGAACCATTTGATGTATATGCACCTCTCCAACCTGGACGACAATCATCAAGAAGTCTTCGGTAGTCAGCCCATAATGCTTTATGCTCTTTGTGATAGTTAAGGTCATCTTCAGCTGTTTCTAAAGTATCATTATCGTTGTATTGAGTCATACCATAGATGATTGCATAACCTTTTTTACCAGCAATTGCCTTCTCAGTTCTAAATGTTGCAATTTCAAACTCTTCATCACTGTTATGTGCATTAAAGTCAGCATCATCATTTGCAGTACCTTTTTCTGGTCCTGTTACACCTGTAGGAATAGAACCATCAGTTGTTGTAACTACATAAGTATCTGCTGTTGTAGCACTTTCTTTAACTGTAAATCTAAATACATCATATGGAGATAGATAAATATTAAAGTCGATAAGCTCTTCTGAAGCACCACTACCATAAAGTACTACTTTTGCAATTGTTGCATGAGGACTTGTATTTCTTACAACCATTTCTGATTCCCAACCATCAGTCATTCTATAGAAAGGATAAATAAGAGCATCACCCCTTTGAGAAGTACTTAGATTTAAATCATTAACAGCTGGAACACCAGTCATATAAGTAGCATTAACTTCAGTTCCATCAGTGTTTTCAGTTAGAATACGTCCATTCACATCCGACTCAAAAGCCATTACCCCAGTTGCTAATAAAGCTACTGCCGCACTAGCAGATAACATTTTTTTTGTATACATTTAACATCTCCTTTGTTGTGTTACGTGTTTGTTGTTGTATGTAGACGATTTTAAATCTTGTTGTTAGATTTAAAAATAAAATCGGTCATGGGGTATTTTACACGAACTACTCTTAAATAAAACTTGAAAACTTTTTAAAAACATACATTTGGAGGTTGATAATTGGTACGTTATGCTATTTATTTATACTTTTTGTCACATAATTTATTAAAATAAATATTAAATGTTTAAGATCTTTGTTAATTGGTCTATTTTTAATACAGGGTAATTTATTAATATATAGCTTTTATCCTATTCTTATTTATTCTCTGTTACACTTATTTTTAGAAAAAAACATAATAAAGGAATTATATTGAACAATTTCAAAAAAATCATAACTTTTATACTATTGAATAGTATTATAGTAATGGGCTTTACTTCTTGTGGTACAGAAACTAGTGGTACAAGTGAAGACCAAGTTGCTCTTAATAAGATTATTAAGTATGCAGAGAGTGATGGCACAGAATCAGCACCAACTCTTGTAGACTATAGTATAGCAGGTATTCAGGGTGTAACAAGTGAAAACATAGAAGCTGTTAATGCAGAAATTGCTTCTTTATCAGAAGAAGAGGTAAATACAGCAGCTAAAGCACAATTCTTTTTATATGGAACAATTGAAAGAGATATCACTGCTCCTGTCATTAGTTTGAATGGGATTAGTACACTTAATGTTGCCCAAGGTGTAGTTTATAAAGATACAGGTGTTACTGCAACAGATGATTATGATGGTGATTTGACATCCAATATTGTGACTAATGGTGAGGTAAATACAAATGTAGCAGGTACTTATACACTTACTTACAATGTAGAAGATACAGCAGGAAATCAGGCTGAAGAGGTTCAAAGAACTATAGTTGTTATTGCTCCTGTAAGTGTAGTGCCAACAGCTACACCAACAGC
>JAHZJZ010000054.1 GCA_022600655.1 Campylobacterota bacterium
AAAAGTTCTTTTCTCATTAGATTAGATAAAAGAATAAATAGTAATAAAAGTTAACTATAAAAAAATAGTAATAAATTTTATTTATGGGGTTAAAAAGCGTTCTTTTAAATAAAAAAATGTTATATTATATTGCTTCAAACTTCTTAAAAGGAATCTGTTATGACTATAGAAGAGCTAGAAAAATTAAAATCAGACTATGTGGTATGTGAGTGTTATGAAGTCTCTTTTGGCGATATTATTGAAGCTATAGAGAATGGGTATGATACAATTGAAGCATTAATTTATGAGACAAAAGCAAGTTATGGATGTGAGCGTTGTCAATCCAAAACCAGTGATCAAAATGAAGATAGAGAAGTACACCTTGATGAGATTATAGCTTATGCTAAAAGTAAAGAGGTTATGAGTTAAATCATAACCTCTTGTTTAAATTTTTCCTGATTGAGTTTTTTAATAAGTTTCTCTTTAAGTGTTTTGTATCGCTCCTCATCAAGGCTTATTTTTTCAAATAACTCCTCTAAGTTTTCATTGTTTGCCCAAGTTTTTAGTACTTTGTACTCTTTTTTAGTCAATTTAATCTTAAGTACAGCTGCCAACTCATCTTCATCTTTAAGTGGTTTAATAAGTTTGCGTATATGTTTTTCTAACTCGTTTTTAAGAGGAGTTGTTTCGTTTATCATCATTGTTTATCTATCTCTTTCATATTCGTGTTTGTCATGATTTATGACATTTTGCATGGTTGTTTGTATCTCTTTATACCACGCTTTATCACCTCTAGTTACTTGAATGGTATCTAGGTAGGTAATATGTACTGTTGTTCCACCATGAGAAGTTTTCTTATGTTCATTAAGAACTCTTTTGCTATTGGTGATGACAATGGGTTGTATTTTCATCTCCAGTTTTTCAGCAATCATACGTGTTCCACTCTTAAAAGGGAGAAGTTCTTGTTTCTCAGTTCTTGTTCCCTCTGGGAAAATAGCTAAAGTACGATGGTTTTGTTCCTCTATGGTCTCTTTAGCATCTCTAATAAGTTTGATTAGTCCAGCTTTATTTTCTCTATCTACACTAATCATATTAGGAATTTTGAGCAGACGTCCAATCCATGGAAGATTAAAAAGTTCTTTTTTAGCTATCCATCTAATGTCGGTGTTTTCAATCGCTTCCATGGCAATAATATCTATAATACCTTGATGGTTCATAATAAACATATCAGCACTGCTGTCTCTATCTCCTGTACTTTCTACTTTTGCACCCAATAGTTTGATGATTAATGCATTATATTTATGTAAAATATCACTATGACCTTTTTTGAAAATCATCACCAGTGGAATCATTATAAAGGCTGTTACAAAAAGTATAACAGCCGCACCATAGAAGAATCTAATCTTCGCAAATATCTTCATCTTTTATCCAACCTATAATTCCATTTCTATATTCAATTTTAGAGTAGTTACCACGTTTACCTAGTTTGGTAGTTTTATATTGCTCATCAATATGCACACTAACCGTACTGTTAGAGGTAGGAATAATATAAAGTGGTGAACCCGATTTAACGCATATTTTAGCTAGAGGTATAAAAAAAGTTAAAAGAATAACTGCTGCTACTATTCCAATAATAAGATAGAAAAAATCTCTTTTCCATAAAAAAAGAAGAAGAAACAGAATAATCAATCCTATAAGTGTATACTTTTTAAGGGTTTCAAAACTATCATCTTGAGGGTTTAAATCAGTCTGTGCAGCAACTGAACCATCGTCAATACTAATAGGTATCTCTTTATCTATAAACAACTCTTTAATCGTATCAAAGTATGAAAACTTCAACCTGCTCTGTTCAGAAGGTAGAACAATATAGTACTGAGCTTCCATTTTTGAACCTGTTCGTTTAAGATTTTCTAAACCATCTTTAAGGGCATCAGGGATATACATATCTTCAAGGTTAGCATCATGAGCCTCTATGGAGATTGCAATAAGGTTTGTCGTTTCATCATAAACAGATGCTTGATAGTTCTTGATTTTAAGTCCTGAAGCGATAACACCAGAGAAGTTACTATGTTTTGGGAGTGGTACGACAGGGATGTTTATTTCAGAGAGTGTTTTTCGTTTACCGTTTAATGATATATAAACCGATGGAATTTCAAAATATGGCTCAGTGGTTTTAAAATAGAAGGTATAAAAAGTTTTACTACCATTTCTAATAATAACTGGCTCTTTTAAAATAGGTGTTTTGTCCCCTTGAAAATCAAAGTTTATGGTGTCATCTTGGTCACTAGTACTCAAAAAACTAATCGGAAAAACCTGTTTTTCATATACTTTTTTAGGAACATAACTATACTCTACATCATTGGCAAAAAGCCCTGTAGAGAATAGTGTAAAAAATGCAATCCATACTAAAAGATATGATTGTATGTTACGCATTAGGCTATAAGACCCTCTAGCATCTTAACCCCATCTGTTGAACCCAATATATCTTCTAATGCACGTTCAGGGTGAGGCATAAGTCCAAAAACATTTTTAGTAGAGTTACAGATACCTGCAATAGAGGTAACTGAACCATTTACAACGATAGGTTCACCATGTTCATCACAGTATCGTACTAAAATTTGCTCATTGGCTTCTAATTTTTTATATCCATCTTCATCGATATAGTAGTTACCGTCAGCATGAGCAATAGGAATGTTGAGAACTTCATCTTTATTACATTTTTGTAAAAACTCATTGCTGTTGTTCACTACTTTGAGTGTTTGAAACTTTGAGATAAAGTGAAGACCAATGTTTCGTTTTAAAGCACCTGGAAGAAGACCAACTTCGGTTAAGATTTGGAACCCGTTACAGATACCTAAAACTTTTCCACCGTTATTTGCATATGCAATCACAGTCTCCATAATAGGAGAGAATTTAGCAATAGCACCAGAACGAAGATAGTCCCCATAAGAGAATCCACCAGGAACCACAACTAAGTCTGTACCTTCAGGTAGTTCTGTCTCTTTATGCCAAATAACAGTGGTGTTACACCCAAGTTTTTCAAAAGCATACTTAGTATCTAAGTCGCAGTTGGTTCCAGGAAATTGTAATACAGCTACATTTTTCATTAAACTAACTCGATGGTATAATCTTCAATAACGGTATTGGCTAAAATCTCTTCAGCCATTTTCTCTACCTCTTTACGAGCCTCTTCTTCATTAGTGCTAGTAAGTTTGAGAACAATCTGTTTTCCCATTCTCACATCTTCTACACCTTCAAAATTCATGGCATCTAATGCATGATGAATCGCTTTTCCTTGAGGGTCAAGAACACCCTCTTTTAAAAATATGTTTACAATTGCTTTCATACTATTTCTTATCTCCCAAAATTCTGTTAAGTACCTCTGCATAAGCTACTTTTAGTCCACCAAGACCTTCTCTAAATCTATCTTTATCCATTTTTTCACCAGAGTTAGCATCCCAAAGTCTAAAGTTGTCTGGACTTAACTCATCGATAAGAATAATATTTCCATCTGTATCTCTACCAAACTCTAGTTTAAAGTCTACAGCAATTAAATCTCTCTCTAGGTAGAACTCTTGAAGTATCTTATTGATTTTTCTTGCCATATATCTGATGTAGTCAAGCTCAGTAGTATCATTAACCAGCTCAAGAATTAGACAGTGTTGATCGTTAAGTTTTGGATCACCAAGTTCATCATCTTTATAATCAAACTCTACCAGTGTAAATGGAAGTTTTTTCCCATCTTCAATTCCTAATGTTCTACTAAGACTACCTGTCGCAATATTTCTAACGATAACTTCAATTAAGATTACATTAGCCTTTTTATGAAGCATATGGTTATCATCTAACATCTCTACAAAGTGAGTTGGGATACCTTTATTATTTAACAGTTTGAAAAGCTCAGTTGAAATCTTATTATTCAACGCACCTTTCCCCTCTTCACTTGACTTCATCGCTCCATTACCAGCCGTTAAGTCATCTTTAAATTCAGAAATTAATAAAGTTTCATCTTCTGTATACCAGATTTTCTTTGCTTTTCCTTCGTAGAGCAGTTCTTTTTTGTCCATTTAAATTTATCCTTATGTGTTATTTACTTATCATTAGTGCTTTTAATATATCTACAGCACTTTTCAGTTGAGCGTCTTTATAAACCTGTTCTTCAGTAATGATGGTTTTGTCTTCTTCCTCTTCCTCTTCTTTCTTTTTACTACCATCAACCTTTTGAAGTTCACTCTCTAAGTGTAGTTGGAGGTCTCTCTCTGTAATCGAAATTCCTTCATCAAATTTCTTAATCTCTCCATAAGCTACTTCAATATCTGGAGTTACTCCCACTGCTTGAATGGTTCTTCCACTTGGTAAGTAGTATCTAGCAATGGTTAGACGTAAAGATTCATTGTTACCTACAGGCATAACCACCTGTACAGAACCTTTTCCAAATGTCTTTTTACCCACAACTACAGCTCTTTTATGGTCTTGTAATGCTCCCGAGACAATCTCACTAGCACTGGCACTTCCATCGTTGACTAATATAACCAATGGGGTTTTAATGTCACTGTTCTCTTTAGTGGCATTGTAAACAAGGTTTTCATTTTCCATTTTACCTTTTTGGCTTACAATTGTACCGTTATCAACAAACATATCAACAACACCAATGGCTTGATTAAGAAGTCCACCTGGGTTATTTCTAAGGTCAATAATCATCCCTTTTGACTCAGGATGCTCTTTAATGGACTTTTTCATCCCATTAACAACTTTTTGATCAAATGATGTGATACGAAGATAGAGTACATCATCACCTATGGTTTTGGCATATACAGATTGAATCTCAATAATATCTCGAACGATATCAATGGTTAATGGTTTAGGTTCACCTTTTCTAATAACCGTTAGTTTAATAGGGGTTCCTGGTTTACCACGCATTAAAGAGACAGCTTTGTCAATATTCATACCAATAGTCGCTTGGTCATCAATTTTTAAAATAATATCTTTTGATTTCATACCAGCTTTATCTGCAGGTGTCCCCTCAATAGGTGCGATAACGGTTAAAGCACCATCTTTCATCCCTACACTGATTCCAAGACCACCAAACTCTCCATTGGTTTGAACCTGTAACTCTTTAGACTCTTTGGCATCCATAAAAGATGAGTGTGCATCGAGATTGGTTAACATTCCTTTTAATGCTTTGTCTATAATATCACTTGAGTTAAGTTCATCAACATATTGTTCTTCAATTATTGAAACAATTTTTGTAAATTTTAAATAAGCTTCAAGTTTTGAAGTCTGTTGTGCCTGCTCTAAATCATATGGACTATCAGCTTGTGCATTACTAACAAGGAGTAGTGATGCAGTGACAGTTGAAAGAAAGCCAAAGAGTAGAGCTTTTTTATTTTTATGTATCATATATTT